>NZ_JBEYVC010000087.1:0-41744 GCF_040643855.1 Streptomyces sp. NPDC047072
GTGCCCCGCGTCCCAGCTCAAGTAGCCGCGGCGCATGGTCAGTTCGGCCTCCGCCCGGGAGTACCGATGACCATCCGCTGGACCCACCTCGACAGCCCCGTCGGACAGTTGCTCCTGACCGCCGACGACACCGGCGCACTGACCTCGCTGTCCGTGCCCGAGCAGAAGAACGGCCGTACCGTGCAAGAGGGTTGGCGCCACGACCCGGGTCCCTTCCGGAGCGCCGAGGAGCAGCTGGCCGCCTACTTCGCCGGGGAACTCAAGGAGTTCGACCTGGAGTTGAGCCCCCAGGGCACCGAATTCCGGCGCCGGGTCTGGGACGCCCTGGACGACGTGCCGTACGGCGCGACCACGACGTACGGCGAGATCGCCGCCCGCGTCGGGGCCTCCCGGGTCGCCGTCCGGGCCGTCGGCGGCGCGATCGGCGCCAACCCGCTGCTCATCCTGCGCCCCTGCCACCGGGTGATCGGTGCGAGCGGTGCCCTCACCGGGTACGCGGGCGGCCTGCCCCGCAAGACCGCGCTGCTCACCCTGGAGGGCGTGCTCTAGTCCTCGTCCAGGCCCCAGCTGTGGATCCGGCGGGGATGCAGGCGGATCACCTCCTCGCTGAAGTGCGGGCCCAACTCGTGGGGGCCCGTGAGGAGTTCGGCCTCGCCGCGGATGTCGATGCCGCGCACCCGCCACGGCCGTACGCTCACGATGTCGTCGACGACCAGCGCGACCTTCGGGTTCTTCTGGAGGTTGCGCCACTTCTTGGTGCGGCCCATCGCGTAGCCGCCGATCAGGATCGTGCCGTCGTCCTGGGGGAAGAAACCGACCGGGTTCGCCTGCGGCTGCCCATGCGGGTCGACGGTGGCGAGCCGTCCCAGCCGCTGTGATGTCAGGTACGCGCGCTCGGCCTCGCTGAATGCGGTCATGACAGCCAGCGAAGCATGTCCGGCGTGCCCGGCGCATCGGCTTGACGACTTGGAGATCCCGCGAGTTGCGTTAGGGCGCACTCCAACTCCTAGGTTTCGGAGGCATGCGCTACATCAGACTCGGAACGACCGGACTGGAAGTCTCCGCCATCGCCCTCGGCTGTATGAGCTTCGGCGAGCCGGACCGGGGCGGCGAGCCCTGGTCGCTGGGCGCGGACGCCGGCCGGGACATCATCAAGCAGGCCCTCGAGAGCGGCGTCAACTTCCTCGACACGGCCAATGGGTACAGCGCCGGAAGCAGCGAGGAGATCGTCGGCCGGGCGGTCAAGGACTTCGCCCGGCGCGAGGAGGTCGTTCTCGCCACCAAGGTCTGGATGCGGATGCGCCCCGGCCCGAACGGCGCCGGGCTGTCCCGCAAGGCGATCTTCGCCGAGCTCGACGCCTCCCTGAAGCGACTGGGGACCGACTACATCGACCTGTACCAGATCCACCGCTGGGACTACGACACCCCGATCGAGGAAACCCTTGAGGCGCTGCACGACGCGGTCAGGTCCGGGAAGGTCCGCTACCTCGGAGCCTCCTCCATGTACGCCTGGCAGTTCGCCAAGGCCCTGTACCTGGCCGACCTGAACGGCTGGACCCGGTTCGTGTCGATGCAGGACCACTACAACCTCATCCACCGGGAAGCGGAGCGGGAGATGATCCCGCTCTGCGCCGACCAGGGCATCGGCGTCATCCCGTGGAGCCCGCTGGCGCGGGGCAGGCTGACGCGGGTCCGGGACACCGCCACGGCACGTGCCGGGACCGACCCGGGTGGCAGGATCCTCTACCGCGACGAGGACCAGGCGGTGGCCGAGCGCGTCCACGAGATCGCGGGCAGGCGGGGTCTGTCCCCGGCCCAGGTCGCCCTGGCCTGGGTCATGCGCAACCCGGCGGTGACCTCGCCCGTCGTCGGGGTCACCAAGCCGGCCCAGCTGGCCGACGCGGTCGCCGCGGTGGACGTCGAACTCGACGAAGCCGAGGCCGCCTACCTGGAGGAGCCGTACCAGCCCCACGGGACCGCCTACCTGGAGGAGTCCTTCTACAAGTCGCGCCCTGCGGCGGGCTCCCGGTAGTCCTCCATCTCAACCAGCCGTGAAGGCTGGACCAGCCGACGCGCGGAATCTCTTGGGGACCGAGGCCTACGTCACCCCCAGATCAGCGCGCCCAGCCACGCGCCCGCGATCAGCAGGCAGGTGAACAGTTCCGTGAGCACGCTGGAGCCGCCCAAGCGCATCGCCGTGCGCAGGGCGGCCCTCGCCTCGCCGTGGCGGCCGAGGCGGAGCCGCTCGTAGAGGTAGATGCCGGCCATGAAGCCGGGGATCGCGCCCACGACGGGCACCAGGCAGAAGCCGAGAAACGCCCCTGCTCCGGCGTACACCCCCATGCGCGGGGTCGCACCGCTCTGCCGCAGTCGTCGGGGCGGCAGGGACCAGCGCACCACCTGGGACAGGAACAGGGACATGGTCGCGCCGACCAGCACACCCCACGCGACCGGCTGCGGATCCTTCAGCGCCCACCACAGGACCGCGGCCCACACCAGCCACGACCCCGGTACGCCGGGCACCAGTACTCCGACCAGGCCGAACAGCATGACCAGCCCGACCAGCAGGAGATCCCACGCTCCCATCTGTCCAGGGTGCCGGAGCCGCGGTGAAGTCGCAGGTCAGCGAGACAGGGGTGAATCACAGCTCAGGGACAGGAAAGGGGGTCACACTCAGGGCCGTCGCCGGACAGTTCTCCCGTGGGGGGTGGAACCGTCCGGCGGCCCCATTCGTACGGCCGTTCGGCGGATCACCCGCCACGCCGTTCGGTGCGTGCCGGCGTGCCCGATTTTCGGGATGCCCCGTTTTCATCCGGCCCGTGCGGTGGACAATTAGGGGCATGAGCCAGCAGGGGGGAAGGCCCACCGGTCACGAGGACGACTGGTGGGGGCAGCTGTACGACGACGCCAAGGGCGACACGGGCCCCACCCGCGCCCCCGACTCACTGGACGACCGCTTCGCCTCGGCGGCCGACACACTGAACGACGTCCCGGGCACAGCGCGGCCCCCCGGGGCAGGCGCAGGAGACACGGACAGCTCGGGCCGACGCCCGGACGGAGGCGTCCCCGCGCCCCGTTCCGGGGGATACGGCGCCGGGGCGAGGGCCGGGGATCCGGAGCCGCCGTCCGACGCACCCCCACCCCCCGCGCCCTTCCCGCCCGGCCCCAAGCCCCCCGGATTCGACGAGCACACCTCCGAGGAGGCCCCGCCCCCACCCTCCGGCAGTCCCGGGCCCGGCGTCTCGGCCCCGCCGCCCGGCAGTCCCGCCCCCGCCGCCTCCGCCTCGCCATCCGGTGGTCGTACGTCGGCGGAGACGCCGTCCGCGACGAGCGACTGGTGGGCCGCGCCCCGTGCGGCCGCGTCGGAGCCCGTCCCGGCACCTCCCGGCGGAGCCCCCCGCACCGGCCCCGGGTTCACCCAGCCGAACGCACCGGTGGAACCTCCTGACGCCTCCGGTCGCTCTCGCCCTGGCCTCGGCTCCACTCCCGGCCCCGATTCCGCCCCCGGTACCCCCGAGCCGCCCGCACCGGCCAAGCCGGACGGCGGCATCGGCCCCGGCTCCACGCGGTTCGACGCGCCGGTCCAGATCCCCGGACGCACCGGCCCCGGCTCCACCCAGCCCAACCGGCCCGTCCCGCCGGTCGAGCCCCATGAACCCGCCGTGTCCGCCGTACCCGTTGACCCCGCTCCAGCCGATCCCCCCGACGCGCCCCCCGCCCCGGACCGGCACCAGGACGAGAGGCCCGGTGCCGCCGAGCCGATCGGCCGAGCGCCGCAGGCAACCCGTACCGCCACCCGCCTCGACCTCCCCACTGTCGGGTTCGTCGGGTCCGGGCCGCCGACCTACGACGCCGAGCCCACCGCCCTCCCGCCCGCCGACCCGGACGAGTTGGACGACCTGGTCGCGGACACCGTGCTGGACGGCGCCCGGTACGGGGCGTGCACGCTGCGGGCCGTGTCCGTGCGCGGCGACTCCGCCCGGTACCGCGGCGAGCCGCGCCGGGACTCCCTGCTCACCGCCCGTTTCGGCACCGGCGACCACGCGCTGATCCTCGTCGCCATGGCCACCGGCGCCCGGGCCACCGCCGGCGCGCACCGGGCCGCCGCCGAGGCCTGTCACTGGATCGGCCGGGCCGTCGGCCGCAGTCACGCGAGGCTCGCCGAGGACCTCAGGGCCGCCCGCCGCGGCGACCTCAAGTCCGGCCTGCACCGCCTCACCGACCGCAGCCTCGGCAAGCTCCGCGCCAGCGCCTCCGAGCAGGGCGTCGACCCGGAGGAGTACGCCGCCACCCTGCGCTGTCTGCTCCTGCCCGCCGACCCCGAGTGCCGTACTCGCGTCTTCTTCGGCGTCGGCGCGGGCGGACTCTTCCGGCTGCGCGACGGAGAGTGGCACGACATCGAGCCCCGGCTCACCGACACCACCGGCGAACCCGTCGTCGGCTTCGGCTCCCTGCCCGCCGAGACCCCCGAGGGCGACCGCCTCACCATGGACCTCGGCATTCCCACCCCGCCGAGCCCCTACGAACCCGCCCCCGAGCCGCCCCGCGAACCCTTCCGCTTCCGCGCCTCCGTCGCCCGCCCGGGTGACACCCTCCTGATGTGCACCGGCGGCCTCGCCGAACCGCTGCGCGGCGAACCCGACCTGTGCGAGTACCTCACCGGCCGGTGGCACGGCGCCGCCCCGCCCGGTCTCGCCGCGTTCCTCGCCGACACCCAAGTCCGGGTCAAGGGTTATGCGGACGACCGTACGGCCGCCGCGGTTTGGGAGGCGTGATCGCGGCCACTGTGGATTGATGGACCCAAGGAGACCGAAGGGGTGCATGGATCCATGGCCAAGCAGAACATCGCCGAGCAGTTCGTGGACATCCTCGTCAAGGCCGGAGTGAAGCGCCTGTACGGCGTCGTCGGCGACAGCCTCAACCCGGTCGTGGACGCCGTCCGCCGCAACGCCGCCATCGACTGGGTGCACGTCCGACACGAGGAGACCGCCGCCTTCGCCGCGGGCGCCGAGGCGCAGGTCACCGGCAGGCTCACCGCCTGTGCGGGTTCCTGCGGGCCCGGCAACCTCCACCTCATCAACGGCCTCTACGACGCCCACCGCTCCATGGCCCCGGTCCTCGCCCTCGCCTCGCACATCCCCTCCAGCGAGATCGGCCTCGGGTACTTCCAGGAGACCCACCCCGACCAGCTGTTCCGCGAGTGCAGCCACTACAGCGAGCTGATCTCCAGCCCCAAGCAGATGCCGCGGCTGCTCCAGACCGCCATCCAGAACGCCGTCGGCCGCTCCGGCGTCAGCGTCGTCTCTCTCCCCGGCGACATCGCCGACCAGCCCGCCCCCGAGCGGTCCGCCGAGACCGCCCTCGTCACCTCCCGCCCCACCGTCCGCCCCGGCGACGCCGAGATCGACCGGCTCGTCGAGATGATCGACAAGGCCGAGAAGATCACCCTCTTCTGCGGCAGCGGCACCGCGGGCGCGCACACCGAGGTCATGGACTTCGCGGAGAAGATCAAGTCCCCGGTCGGGCACGCCCTTCGGGGGAAGGAACACATCCAGTACGACAATAAATTCGACGTCGGCATGAGCGGGCTCCTCGGCTACGGCGCCGCCTACGAGGCCACCCACGAGTGCGATCTGCTGATCCTGCTCGGCACCGACTTCCCGTACAACGCCTTCCTCCCCGACGACGTCAAGATCGCGCAGATCGACGTCCGGCCCGAACACCTCGGCCGCCGCTCCAAGTTGGACCTCGCGGTGTGGGGCGACGTGAAGGAGACGCTGCGGTGTCTCACGCCCCGGGTGAAGGCCAAGGAGAACCGGCGGTTCCTCGACCGGATGCTCAAGAAGCACGCCGACGCGCTGGAGGGGGTCGTCAAGGCGTACACCAGGAAGGTGGAGAAGCACGTCCCGATCCACCCCGAGTACGTGGCGTCCGTGCTCGACGAACTCGCCGACGACGACGCGGTGTTCACGGTCGACACCGGGATGTGCAACGTCTGGGCCGCGCGCTACATCTCGCCCAACGGCCGCCGCCGGGTGATCGGTTCGTTCTCGCACGGCTCGATGGCGAACGCGCTGCCCATGGCGATCGGCGCGCAGTTCACCGACCGGGGGCGGCAGGTGGTCTCCATGTCGGGCGACGGCGGATTCACCATGCTGATGGGCGACTTCCTCACGCTCGTGCAGTACGACCTCCCGGTCAAGGTCGTCCTCTTCAACAACTCCTCGCTGGGGATGGTCGAGTTGGAGATGCTGGTCGCGGGACTGCCGTCGTACGGCACCACCAACAAGAACCCCGACTTCGCGGCCGTGGCCCGCGCCTGCGGTGCCTACGGCGTGCGTGTCGAGAAGCCCAAGGACCTGACCGGCGCCCTGAAAGCGGCGTTCAAGCACAAGGGCCCGGCGCTCGTCGACGTCGTCACCGACCCCAACGCCCTCTCCATTCCCCCGAAGATCAGCGCCGAGATGGTCACCGGCTTCGCCCTCTCCGCGTCCAAGATCGTCCTCGACGGCGGAGTGGGCCGCATGCTCCAGATGGCCCGCTCCAACCTGCGCAACGTACCGCGGCCCTAGATCGTCAAATCCCTTCGCGTCCGGGGCCGGTGGCAGGTAGCGTCTCCGTGGTTTCCGCGTGGAAAGAAGGTCTTGTCGATGGCATGTCGTATCAGTGAGCTCGTGCTCGGTTGTCGTGAGCCGGAGGTGCTCGCGCGGTTCTGGTGCGAGGTACTGGACTTCGTGGTGCTCGACCGCGAAGGGGACGAGATGTTCGAGATCGGTCCGCGTGAGGGGTTCGGCGGGGCGCAGCCGACGATCATCCTCAGCCGCCGGGACGAGCCCGAGCCGGGCAAGACCCGGCTCCACATCGACGTCAACCCCGTCGACCGCGACCAGGACGCCGAACTCGAACGCCTGCTGAAGCTCGGCGCGCGCCGGGCCGACATCGGTCAGACCGGCGAGGAGCAGTGGCACGTCCTCCAGGACCCGGAGGGCAACGAGTTCTGCCTGCTCAAGGCCCGCCTCAACCCGCTCTGAGGCGGGTGCCTCACCGCATCCAGCCGGGTGTCCCGACGCCCGTGAAGTCGTTCCAGCCGCGGCAGTACTCGCGGGAGCGCGGCCCCACGTGCTCCCACACGGCCGCGAGGTCGAGCCCCTCGTCCCAGGCGCTCAGCACCGCTTCGAGGAAGCCGGTGGCGACGGCCGTACCCTCCTCGTCGGTGCCCTCCGTCATGACCCGCTCCACCAGGCCGAACAGCCGGCGCACCTGATCCGGGGAGAACTCGGCCGCGTGCTTGCCGTAGGCCGCACCCAGGACGCTCAGGCGGACGGTCAGCGGCGGGAGGCTGTCGTCGTCGCCCGGCTCCGGACCCCGCCAGTGCTCGATGTCGGCACGGTCGGTGTCCGCCAGCACCTCGCTGATCCCGACCAGTTCCGCCCACCACGACGGATTCGTCGCCTCAGCCGTCATACGGCACCCACCCTCGCTGTCCGCTGTCGTTCGTGCCGTACCAGTATCGGGGCAGGCCCTTGATGCCGGTGGTGCGGAAGGGCCGGCCGTCGTCGTCGACGCGGACCGTGCCCGTGCGGCCCTGCGAGGACCAGTCCAGCTCCAGGTACCAACTGCACGCGCAGGTCACGGTCTTGGCGGTGACCAGCAGCACCTCGGGGTCCGTGGAGGAGACCCGGTAGGGCATCTGGATCGCCGGGATGACGTGCTCGCCGTCGTTGCCCGACTCCGAGTGGGCGATCGGGCGGTCGGCGTCGAGGTTCACGGAGAAGTAGCGGGGGGTCAGGGCGCCGCCGCACCCCTGCTCCATGGCGAAGGAGTTGGCCTTCAGCGGCGCCTCGCGGGTGACCACGCGGACGCGCAGCGCCTCCAGGACGACGGCCGTGGCGTTCCGCCCCTGCACCGAGATCCGCACATTGGTGTCGCCGCCGTGCACGGCCCCCTGTGTCGCCGCCCACAGCGCGGCGTCCTGCGCGACGGGCGGCGGCGGGACCTCGGCGGGCGGCTTGTCGATCACGTAGTCGTGCCCGCAGCCGGCCGTCCAGACGTGGGAGTCGACGGTCCAGGTGAGGGGCGTTCCGGTGCCGGTCTGCCCGCCGGAGCCGCCGGTGCCGCCGGTACCCGAGGTGTGGCCGGCGGTGCCCTTCGCGGAGGGCCGCGTTCCGGTGGCCTTCGAGGAGGGGGAACCGGTGGGGGAGGAGGCGCTCGCCGAGGGCGACGGGGAGCGCGAAGCCGTACCCGAGGCCGTGGCACCGGAGGAGGGCGCGGGCGCCTCGGCGACATCCTTGGACGCCGACCGCCCGGACGGCAGCGCGGAGAGGGTGCCGACGGTGGCGATCAGGGCCGCGGCGACGGCCGTGGCGACGACGACGCGCCTACGGCGGTACCAGGGGCGCGTGGACGGCGGGGCGGCCGGGAGCGTGACCTCCGGTTCGGTTTCTTCGAGGGGTTCGTCGGGACCGTCGGGTTCGCTGGGAACCTCCTGCTTCGGCTCCCGCGCCCGCTGCCGCTCCTCCACCGCCAGCAGCCACAGCCGGTGCAGCTCCAGCCGTTCCTCCGATGACGCCCCGCACAGCGCGGCGAATCGTTCCACCGGGGCGAAGTCGAGCGGTACCGCGTCCCCCGCGCAGTAGCGGTGCAGGGTCGAGGTGTTCATGTTGAGGCGCCGGGCCAGCTGGCCGTAGCTGCGATCCGTGCGGTCCTTGAATCCCCGCAGCAGCGCCGAGAACTCCCGTACGCCGTCCCCGCGGTCCTGTGCTTCCGACAACGATTCTCCCCAGATCTGTCAGATCCCGTATCCCAGGCACCTCTATACCTGCACGTCAGATGGGCTGGGATGGTTCCACCACCCGTGAACGCCCGTCAATCGTTGCGCCGGACTCCTGTGACAGCCGATGCTCTTGGTGTCGCACCGACCAGGGCCGGACCGACCAACCGGCGATCCGGGCGGCATCCCACACTCATGCACTCATTCACGGGGGACACCCATGCCCATGCGCATCCGAGCCGGCGTGCTCGCCGCACTCGCCGTCACCGGTCTCGCCCTCGGCGCGACGCTCGCCACTCCGGCGCAGGCCGCGCCCAAGGCGCCCGGCTTCCTCAAGGCCGCCGACCTCCCGCCGCACCCGAGTTCGTCCTGGACCGCAGGGAAGGTCACCCGCGGGGCGGGTGAGGCGGGGCTCGGCGTCTGTGTGCGGGCCGGTGTCCCGGCCCACGCGTCCGCCTGGCACCGCGAGTTCCGTACCGACCTGGAGACGAGCGCCCGCCAGGTCACCGTCGTCCTGCCTGACACCAAGGCGGCCAAGAACCTGGTCTCCCGGCTGAACAAGGACATGAAGTCCTGCGCGGCCCGGATCGAGAAGGCCGACCCGGGGACCGAGGCCACCGGCAAGGACTACGGGAAGCTCTCCGTCGAGGAGGGCGCCCATGTGTACGGCCTGGAGACCGAGACCTCCTACGGCGCCCTCGACGTGAGCCTCCTGGCGGTGGGCCGGGACGGCCGGACCGTGACCGTCGTCGACTGGGGACAGATGGGCGACCTCGGCAGCGCGCCGGTGAAGGCGTTCAAGAAGACGACCACGACCGCGGTGAACAGGCTCCACTGAGAACCGGGGCCGCCCTCCCGCACGGGGGTCGGGCGGGCGGCCCCGCAATGACCACAGCACCACACCAAGACCGGAACCACCAGACACGGGGGAACACCCATGAACCGCACGACCGTCCGCCGCACCACCCTGGCCGCCGGCCTCGCCCTGGTCCTCGGCCTGGGCGCGACGGCCCAGGCCTCCGCCGGGGCACCGCGCTCCGTCAGCGGCAAGCCGTCCGACAACATCACCCGCATCGCCGACTTCTACGGCGCCTACATCGACGCCGTGAACGACGAGGGCAGCGGCGCCCTCCAGGACGCCCTGCGCGCCCACTACCTCACGCCCGCCTTCCAGAAGGAACTCGACGCCTGGGAGGAGCGCAACCACGCCAACGGCGTCCTGCGCGCCCAGAACGTCCCGCTCGCCTGGAAGGTCACCGACAACGGCTCCACCGCCGACCGCACGGAGGCCGTCATCACCCTCACCTGGAGCAAGGACAGCACCTCCACGCTGGTCGTCGACATGACCCGTGGCAGCCACAAGATCTTCCACATCGGGGACAAGGGCCTCGGCGCCAAGTAGCGGACGCCGCACACCCGCGGCCGCGGTTCGGAACTCAGGGGGGATCCGGACCGCGGCCGTTTCCGCATGTGCCGACCAAGGGCAGTGGATTCCGGCCAGTTTCGCTCTTTGTCGCGTACGGCGACGTCGGCAGCGCCGCGTCGGCAGATGGGCCCAGCCGCTGCGGTCAGGGTGTCTCCCGGGCGCGCGGGCCCTGAACGGTCCGGTCCCACGAGGTCGGCCGCCGTCCCCGGGGGCGGACGCACCGGCTCGCCCGGACCCACGGGCGCGCGCCTGCGCAAGGGCGCCCGGGACGTCGTACGACAGACGCCTCGACCGGTTCCCGAGGCCGCGGTCCCTTCCCGGGTACGGCCTTGAGAGCGGAACCCACCCGTCGACCAGGGATTTCCTGATCCCCGTCCGGCGCGCGGGAGTTCGTGGGCGGCCCGTCCCGCCCGGCCCGTCGGCACCGGAAGGCCGGGCACATGCCACACGGACGGGACCAGGGGCACACCCACGGTCCGGCGGGCGGGCCCGAGTTGATGGTCGATCACCGGGTACGACCGCTTCCGCGCGGCGGCGAGGACGCGGTCCGGGACGCCCGTACCGCTTCCAAAGTGGCCGAACACCTGGTCGTTGATGATTCGACATGACTGCCCCATGAACTATCGGGCATGGATCCCCGTGAACGTGTTCGAGCAGGAGGGGAACCGACATCGGCACGCGGGCGGGGGTCATGAAGAGGCAGGCGCGAGGAGGCGGTCCCATGGCAGGCGGGGCCTTCTCGGCACCGACAGTGGAGGAGAAGGCCGACAGCGCCACGGAGCGGGCGCCGGCGCCGCAGCTCCGGCGCAGACTGGAGCGGGCGGACCTGGGGGCGGTACCCGAGACCCGTAGGGCGCTGCGCGAGCTGTTACGACAATGGGGGAGGCCCGGACGATCCGAGATAGCCGAACTGCTCACCAGTGAACTGGTCACCAACGCACTCGTCCACACCGACCACGACGCGGTGGTCACCGCCACCGTGGGCCCCCGGGCCCTGAGAGTGGAGGTCAGGGACTTCGTGGCCCGCCGGCCCCGGCTGTCCGTACCGAACGCCGACGACGGTACGCACGGCAGGGGACTGGTCCTGGTGCAGTCCCTCGCGGACGCCTGGGGCGTCCGGGCGCACGGCGTCGGGAAGTCCGTCTGGTTCGAACTCGACGCGGAAGCGGCGTGAGACCGGTCGCCGAAGTGGCGTGAGACGAACGGAAGGGGGCGTGACCGCAGCGGTCACGCCCCCTTCCCGTGGTGCTTCAGCTTCCTAGCCGAACTGCTGCTCCAGGTCCTTGAGCTTGCGCTCCAGGGAGTCGAGTCGCGGCAGGGCCATTGTGTCGTCCTCCGCGGTGAGGTCGACGGAGGAGTCAGCCCCATGACGAACGGGCTGGAGCGACGGACGCTGCCGTACGGGCAGCGGCTGGGGCTCCGGCGTCGATATGGCAGGCTCCGTAGCGCGCTCCAGGGCCGCGGCCTGCGGCGGCTGCTCCAGCTGGTGCCGTCCGCCGCGGCCGACGAAGCCACGGTGACCGCGGCTGATGGCCTTGAGCTGCGCCCGCTCGACACGCTGCTGCTCCCGGCGCCGGATACGGGCGTTCTCCTTCTGCCGAGCGTCCTCGCGGACCTCGTCGACCGCCTCGTCGAGGCTGCGGACGTTCTCAAGGAGCATCAGCGACCAGGCCTTGTACGTCTCACGCGGCGCCCTCAGCCAGCGCACCACCCGGATCTGCGGCAGCGGCCGCGGCACCAGGCCCTGCTCACGCAGCGCGGCGCGGCGGGTCTGCTTCAGCGCGCGGTCGAACAGCACGGCCGCCGAGAGCGACATGCCGGAGAAGAACTGGGGCGCGCCGTCGTGGCCGAAGCCGCGCGGGGCGTGCACCCAGTTGAACCAGGCCGCCGCGCCCGCGAACGTCCACACCAGTATCCGGGAGCCGAGGGCCGCGTCGCCGTGGCTGGCCTCGCGCACCGCGAGCACGGAACAGAACATCGCCGCGCCGTCCAGGCCGAACGGCACCAGGTACTGCCAGCCGCCGGAGAGGCTCAGGTTCTCCTCACCGAAGCCGACCAGGCCGCGGAAGGAGAGGGCGGCGGCGACCGCCGCACAGCAGAACAGAAGGACATAGGAGGCGGTGCCGTATATGGCCTCCTTGCGCCTGCGGCGCTCCTCGCTGCGCTCCCACGAGTCGTCTTTCGCGTGCTCCCCGCCGGACCGCTTGCTCCGCGCGAGCACCGCCACCGCCGCCAGCATGCCCAGGAGCAGTACGGCGCCCGGGAGCAGCCAGTTCAGCGATATGTCGGTCAGTCTCATCTGGGGTCCCTTGCATTGGGATAGGGCGTAACGCCCGCCATAGTGGCCCAATCCCACCGGCCCTCAGGGGGTTTCGGGGCAAGAGGCCGCCAAGGAGGTGCAAGGGAGTTGCCCAGGGCGGCGTTTTGCTCGAACTGCCGCTTGAGGGGCGGGAGTTGAGTTCGAATAAGACTACCCGTACGGGTGGTTCCACGGAAAGTTCCTGCGCCGAGTGAGGAAGTTGTGAATTACCTGTAACCCAACGAGAGTCCTAGACGGCGTTGATCTTACGGGACGCTGATCGGGCCCTGTCAGGGGGGTCCCCTTGCGGGGATCCCTGAGGGGGCATCAACTCGCCGCGGCCGCCGTGAGCTTGGCGATCCGGTCCGCCTCGCAGTTGCGCGGGCAGTTGGCGCAGGTGTCGTCCGGGTCGAGTGTGTAGTACATGCAGCAGCTCGCCCGGTCGCGGGTGGGCAGCGGCCGTCCGTCCGGGTCCGTGAGGACGCGGAAGCCTGGGGAGCCTACGTACGGCTTCGTCGTGCCCGGCAGCAGGAGGTCGAGCGCGTGCTCGGCGCGGCGCTTCTCGTCCTCGCCGAGGAGCTCGGCGACGTACCAGAGCCCCTCGACGATCTCGTCCGTCACCATCCCCCACAGCCAGCGGCCGCGGCGGCGCATCCGGGGGCCGAAGCTCGCGAGGACCGGTTCCATGTGCTCCGCGATCGCGTGCCGCAGTTCGGCGCGCAGGGCGTCCTCGTCCGGGACGGGGCGGGCGTCGGGGTGCTTCGCCGCGGGGTCGTCCGGGAGGCAGGCGAAGGTCGTCGGGCGGACCGTGAAGGCCATCGGGCCCCGGGTGCGGTCGTAGGAGACGTGGGTCACCGGGAAGCGGGGGACCCTGCGGTGCAGAAACCAGGGGACCGTGAAGAGGAGACAGGCCGGCCAGGCGTAGCGGTGCAGGCCGAAGCTGGCTATGACGTCGGGGCGGCCTTTTTGGTTGTTGTCCCGCTGTACCTGTTCGTCGTCCCAGGTCAGGAAGGCGTCGAGGGCTTGTTCGTCCGTCGCGAGCGCCTCTGTCGTGATCCAGCCGTCCGTGGAGGGGAGAGGGGTGGCTTTGTCCACTTCTGTGACCGTCAGGTACGGGAACACCTGTGTGACCTGGGTGTAGGCGGCTGTGACGGGCATGCGGGGTCACCGATTCGCAGTCGTCTTGCGCGGACGGGCTAGAGGTAAGGCTTACCTTACCCGTCTTGGTCGGGATTTGAACTGAGGCGTTCTGCGCCTAAGGTGCTTGACGGGTGAGTAACAACCCGCCGTAATGACCGCAAGTACTGACACGTCCGGAGGAGGACCCGTGAAGCAGGGTGCGCAGGGCTCCGCCGGGGTGGGGGTGCCGGGGTACGCGGCTGGGGTGGCGCGGGTGCCTGCTCAGGTGCGGGCTGCGGATGTCGCCGGTTCCGAACGGGGGCGGGCTGCTGTCGGGGGTGGGGTTCGGGGGGAGCACACCCATAGTGAGGTGCCGATTCCTCGGCCTGTGGTGCAGCGGGCCTCTGTGCGGGGGCAGATACTCGACGCCCTGCGTACGGCGTTGGTGGCGGGGGAGTTGCAGCCGGGGGAGGTGTACTCGGCGCCGGCGTTGGGGGAGCGGTTCGGGGTGTCGGCGACGCCTGTTCGTGAGGCGATGCAGCAGCTTGCGCTGGAGGGCGCCGTCGAGGTGGTGCCGAATCGGGGGTTCCGGGTTGTCGAGCGGGGGGCTCGGGAGTTGGCGGAGCTGGGGGAGGTGCGGGCGCTGATCGAGGTGCCGGTGATTCTTCGGCTGGCGCGGAGTGTGGCGGTGGAGCGGTGGGCTGAGTTGCGGCCGTTGGCGGAGGGGACGGTGCGGGCGGCGTCTTCGGGGTGCCGGGCTGCGTATGCGGAGGCCGATCTTGCGTTTCACCGGGGGGTGTTGGGGTTGTCGGGGAACTTGCAGTTGGTGCAGGTGGCGGAGGATCTGCATCGGCGGTCGCAGTGGTCGTTGGGGGGTGGGGCGGGTGTGGTGCGGGGGGATCTTGTTGCGGATGCGGCGGAGCACGCGGCGTTGTTGGATGCGTTGATTGCTCGTGACCTGGATGTGGTGCGGGTGTTGGTGGGGGAGCACTTCGCTGGGGCGTGAGTTGGTTGTCTGCGGGTTCGGTGGGGGCGGGCGTTTTGCGCAGTTCCCCGCGCCCCTGAAAGACGCGCCTACGGTTCGGTGGTGGGTCGGGGCCGGGGGCGGGGGGTATCCGTCCTCGGTCCGGCGGTAGCTGTCGATTGAGAAGTACTGGGCAACGGACGCCGGCCGCTGCGGGCGGACACCCCCCGCCCCCGACCCCTGCGCGCCGTACGCGGCCAACGGTGCATAGGGGCTCGCGTTGCCTGCAACTCCCTAGGGGCGCGGGGAACTGCGCGACCAGCCCCCACCGGGTCGCAGTCGCCATCGCGCCGATACCCCCCACCCCGTGAAGCGATTCACGCACTCGCAGCCGGTGGAGACAGCTGCCGGGCCAGCCATGTCGGGACCCCGCCGAGCAGCCGGTACAACCGCCGTGCCTCCTCGCGCAGTCGGGACGCCTCGGGCTCCACCTCGGCGTCGGCCAGAGATGCGAGGGCCGGTGCCGTGCCGACGAGGTAGCCCAACTCCTCTCGGATGCGCAGGGATTCGGCGAAGCCGTGGCGGGCTTCGGCCAACTCGCCTTCTCGGAGGGCGAGTCCGGCCAGGTGGCGCCAGGTGAAGGAGAGCAGGAGGGGGTCTTCGCCGGCCGTCGCCCCCGCATGTGCCCGGCGATACGCGGCCCTTGCGGCCTGGGGGGCGTGTGCGAGGTTCTCGGCCAGGAGGCCCCTGCGGAAGTCCAGGAGGGCCCTCTGCGGCGCCCCCGGAGGGATCAGCGCGGCGGCGCGGCCGAGGGCGGCGCGCGCTTCGTCGGCTCGGTCGCGGACGCCGTGGAGGGTTGCCGCGTAGGCAAGTTGCCCTCGTTCACAAGCGGCCGCGCCGCGCTCGTCGTCGGTGTGGGCCAGGGCCTCGGCCGTGCGGAGGGCGTCCTCGGCTTCGGGCCAGCCCTGTTCCGTGTAGAGGCAGCGTTCCACCAGGAGCGCTGTGCGTTGGAGGGCCGTCGCGGGGGTGACCGGTTCCAGCAGGGCGGCCGCGTCGGCCCAGCAGGCCCGGGAGCGCAGCCGCCACACCGCGGTCTGGAGTGGATCGTCACCGGCGGTCGTTCCGTTACCAGACATGGCGGTATGCGCCACGTTGCCCTCCCCGAGCACGCCATCGAGCTTTGAGTGGTGGCGGAATCTCAGCACGGATCGCCATGCCCGGCCAAGGGGGTGGGTGAAGGAATTCACAAAGTCGTGGGGTCCGGTACCTTCCTGAGTTTCAGCTCATTCTCAGTGCCAGGAAGAAATCCAGCTTGTCCTCAAGGCGGCTGAGGTCCCGGCTCGTCAACTGCTCGATCCGTCCGACGCGGTAGCGCAGCGTGTTGACGTGCAGGTGGAGACGGGTGGCGCAGCGGGTCCAGGAGCCGTCGCAGTCCAGGAACGCTTCGAGGGTGGGGATCAGTTCGGCGCGGTGGCGGCGGTCGTAGTCGCGCAGGGGGTCCAGGAGGCGGGCCGTGAAGGCTCGCCGTACGTCGTCAGGGACGAAGGGGAGCAGGAGGACGTGAGAGGCCAGTTCCTGGTGGCCTGCCGCGCAGACTCTGCCCGGGCGGGCCGCCGCCACTCTGCGGGCGTGCCGCGCCTCCTCCAGGGCGCCTCTGAGGCCCTCCGCCGAGTGGACCGACGCGCTGACGCCGAGGGTGACCCTGCCGTCGTCGTCCAGGCCCGCGGAGAGGGGGTCCCGGATCGCCTCCAGGAGCGCGTCCGCGAGGATCCCGGTCTCCGAGCCGTCGTGCTCGGTGGACACCGCGGGGAGGGGGACCAGGGCGATCGCCTCGTCCGCCATGTGGGCGACCGCGATGCGGTCCAAGGGTTCCGGGCCGGTGGCCTGCGGGTCGACCAGGATCTCCTCCAGGAGGGACTGGGCCACCGGGCCGTCCTCCAGCTCGGCGCCCTGCCATTCGACCCGGGCGACGACCACCTGCCAGTGCGGGGCGGCGCCGAGGCCGGGCAGGAGGACCGGGGCGGCCACCCTGAGGCGCGCGGCGATCTCCGCGGGGGCCGCGCCCGCCTGGACCAGCTCCAGGACCTCCTGGGCCAGCCGGCGGCGGACCGTACGGGCGGCGTCCCTGCGGTCGCGTTCCACCGCGATCAGCTGGGTGACGCCCTGGAGGAGGTCCAGGCGCTCCTCCGGCCAGTCCCCGGCGTCCGCCTCGACCGCCAGCAGCCACTCCGACAGGACCGTCTCGCGGACGTCCCGGGCGGCCTGCGGGGAGCGGGCCGAGGAGCGGACCGGGAAGAGGGAGTACGTCGACGGGCCGAGCGTGACGCGGTGCGGGCCCCGGCGGCCGGTGCGGGTCGCCGCCAGGTGCTCGGCCGCCAGCTGTGCGCAGACGTCCGCGGGCAGGCCCGGGCCCGCCGTCTTCGGGCCCGCGATCAGGCGACCGGTGGGGGACAGCACCCAGGCGCGCAGGTCCAGGTCGGTGCCCAGCAGGTCCAGGACCACGTCCGGGCCGCCGCCCGCGGGTCCTGACGTCATCATGCGGCGGTGCCGGTCCACCACGGCCGCCAGGTCGCCCGCGCGCTCGCCGGACACCTGGCGTACGACGTGCTCGGTGATCGTCGCGAAGGCCACCGACTCGTCCACCGAGAAGAGCGGGAGGCGGTGCCGGGAGCAGGCCACCACCAGGTCCTCGGGGACGTACCCGAACTCCGCGGTGCCGGACGCCAGCGCGATGACCCCGGCCTGTACGAGGTGTCGTACGAAAGGCTCCGAGTCGGTGGCGTCACGGCGCCAGGCGAGGCCCGTCAGGACCAGTTCGCCGCCCGAGAGATAGCGGCTCGGGTCGCGCAGGTCGGTGGTCATCACCCCGCGCACGGTCCGGTCCAGTTCGTCCTCGCCGCCGAGCAGCCGCAGGCCCAGCGCGTCGGTGTCCAGCAGTGCGCGCAGCCGCATTCTCGTCGCCGCCGTTCTTTGTCTCGAAAACCATGGTGGGAGGGGAGTCGGTGGAGCGGGCCGACTGTGGCCCAGGTCACGTGGGGTGTGCCGCACGTTTCCACTGGAAAACGCAGAGGTTACTGAGGACCTCCGTTCATACGAATCTACAAGATGAGGGTCCCGACCAGCCAACTCCTTCATGGTTTCCGTGACTGACCCCGTCGGAGTACACCGCTGTGTACTGACTCCACTCCGCGTAAACAGCACATGAACGAGCCGGGCCCGCCGCACCCGATCTGGCTCGATCCGTACGATCACGAGACGCAGAAGAGAGCCGGTCATGGACTTCCTTCGCCCCGCCAGCTGGGAGGAGGCGCTCGCCGCGAAAGCCGAGCACCCCACCGCTGTGCCGATTGCGGGTGGCACCGATGTGATGGTCGAGATCAACTTCGACCACCGTCGGCCCGAGTACCTCCTCGACCTCAACCGCATCGGTGACCTCTACGAGTGGGAGGTCGGCGAGGAGAGTGTGCGGCTGGGCGCCTCGGTGCCCTACACGAAGATCATGGAGAACCTGCGCGGCGAGCTGCCGGGGCTCGCGCTCGCCTCGCACACCGTCGCCTCCCCGCAGATCCGCAACCGCGGCGGCGTCGGCGGCAACCTCGGGACCGCCTCTCCCGCCGGTGACGCCCACCCCGCGCTCCTCGCGGCCGGCGCCGAGGTCGAGGTGGAGTCCGTACGGGGCTCGCGGCTCATCCCGATCGACGCCTTCTACACCGGCGTGAAGCGCAACGCGCTGGCGGCCGACGAGCTCATTCGCGCCGTTCATGTGAAGAAGGCCGACGGGCCTCAGCAGTACAGCAAGGTGGGGACCAGGAACGCCATGGTCATCGCCGTGTGCGCCTTCGGGCTCGCTCTCCACCCCGAGACGCGGACCGTGCGGACCGGTATCGGGTCCGCCGCTCCCACGCCCGTCCGGGCCAAGGCCGCCGAGGAGTTCCTGAACGCCGCTCTGGAGGAAGGCGGGTTCTGGGAGAACGGGAAGGTCATCACGCCTTCGGTCGTCAAGCAGTTCGCGGACCTGTGCTCGGCCGCCTGCAACCCGATCGACGACGTCCGGGGGACGGCCAGTTACCGCCGCCACGCCGTCGGGATCATGGCCCGCCGCACGCTGACCTGGACCTGGGAGTCGTACCGCGGCACGGCCGCCCGCACGGAGGGAGTCGCCTGATGCGCGTCAACTTCACTGTCAACGGACGTCCGCAGGAGGCCGACGACGTGTGGGAGGGCGAGTCCCTGCTGTACGTGCTGCGGGAGCGGCTCGGGCTCCCCGGGTCCAAGAACGCCTGCGAGCAGGGCGAGTGCGGGTCGTGTACCGTCCGGCTGGACGGCGTTCCCGTGTGTTCGTGTCTGGTGGCGGCGGGGCAGGTGGAGGGCCGCGAGGTCGTCACCGTCGAGGGGCTCGCCGACTACGCCAAGCACCGCGCGTGTGGACACCGGGCCCCTGAGGGACAGGACTCGCAGACCGGCGAGGGCACCGAACTCTCGCCCATCCAGCAGGCGTTCATCGACGCCGGCGCCGTCCAGTGCGGTTTCTGCACGCCGGGGCTGCTGGTCGCCGCCGACGAGATGCTGGAGCGCACCCCCAACCCGAGCGACGCGGACATCCGCGAGGCGCTCTCGGGCAACCTGTGCCGCTGCACGGGCTACGAGAAGATCATGGACGCGGTCCGCCTCGCGGCCGCCCGGCAGTCCGAGGGGGTCTGAACATGCCCACCAAAGGCACGTCCACCCAAGCCGCGTCCACCAAAGGCGCTCCTACGAAGATCAACCAGGGTTCGCAGACCAAGGGCGGCATCGGCGAGTCCACGCTCCGCCCCGACGGCACCCTGAAGGCCACCGGAGAGTTCGCGTACTCCTCCGACATGTGGCACGAGGACATGCTCTGGGGGCAGATCCTCCGCTCGACCGTCGCGCACGCCGAGATCGTCTCCATCGACACCGGCGAGGCCCTCGCGCTGCCCGGCGTGTACGCCGTCATGACGTACGACGACCTGCCGACCGAGGTGAAGAACTACGGGCTGGAGATCCAGGACACGCCCGTCCTCGCCCACGGCAAGGTCCGCCACCACGGCGAGCCGGTCGCCATCGTCGCAGCCGACCACCCGGAGACGGCCCGCCGCGCCGCCGCCAAGATCAAGGTCGAGTACCGCGAACTCCCCGTCATCACCGACGAGGCCTCCGCGACCGCCCCGGACGCGATCCTCGTCCACGAGGGCCGCGACGACCACCACATCGGGCACGTCCCGCACCCGAACATCGTCCACCGGCAGCCGATCATCCGCGGTGACGTCCAAGAGGCCGCGAAGAAGGCCGACTTCGTCGTCAAGGGCGAGTACACCTTCGGCATGCAGGACCAGGCCTTCCTCGGCCCCGAGTCCGGCCTCGCGGTGCCCGAGGAGGACGGCGGCGTCCACCTCTACGTCGCCACCCAGTGGCTCCACTCCGACCTGCGCCAGATCGCGCCCGTCCTCGGCCTGCCCGAGCGCAAGGTGCGCATGACGCTGTCCGGTGTCGGCGGCGCGTTCGGCGGCCGCGAGGACCTGTCGATGCAGATCCACGCGTGTCTGCTCGCGCTGCGCACCGGCAAGCCCGTCAAGATCGTCTACAACCGCTTCGAGTCCTTCTTCGGGCACGTCCACCGCCACCCCGCGAAGCTGTACTACGAGCACGGGGCCACGGGCGAGGGCAAGTTGACCCACGTGAAGTGCCGGATCGTCCTCGACGGCGGCGCGTACGCCTCCGCCTCCCCGGCGGTCGTCGGCAACGCCTCCTCGCTCGGGATCGGGCCGTACGTCGTCGACGACGTCGAGATCGAGGCCATCGCGCTCTACACCAACAACCCGCCCTGCGGCGCGATGCGCGGCTTCGGCGCGGTCCAGGCGTGCTTCGCCTACGAGGCCCAAATGGACAAGCTGGCCGCGGAGTTGGGCATGGACCCGGTGGAGTTCCGGCAGCTGAACGCCATGGAGCAGGGCACCATCATGCCGACCGGGCAGCCCGTCGACTCGCCCGCCCCGGTCGCCGAACTCCTGCGCCGCGTCAAGGCGATGCCGATGCCTCCGGAGCGCCAGTGGGAGTCGAGCGAGGGCGCGGACGTACGGCAGCTGCCGGGCGGTCTGTCCAACACCACCCACGGCGAAGGCGTCGTACGCGGCATCGGCTACGCGGTCGGCATCAAGAACGTCGGCTTCTCCGAGGGCTTCGACGACTACTCAACCGCCAAGGTGCGCATGGAGGTTGTCGGCGGCGAGCCCGTGGCCACCGTGCACACCGCCATGGCGGAGGTCGGCCAGGGCGGGGTCACCGTCCACGCGCAGATCGCCCGCACCGAACTCGGCGTCAGCCAGGTGACCATCCACCCCGCCGACACCCAGGTGGGCAGCGCCGGTTCGACGTCCGCGTCCCGGCAGACCTACGTCACCGGCGGCGCCGTCAAGAACTCCTGCGAGCTGGTCCGCGAGAAGGTCCTGGAGATCGGGCGCCGCAAGTTCGGCTCCTACCACCCGGCCTGGGCCACCGCCGAACTGCTTCTGGAGGGCGGCAAGGTCGTCACCGACGGCGGTGAGGTCCTCGCGGACCTGGCCGACGTCCTGGAGGACGAGGCCGTCGAGGTCGAGGCGGAGTGGCGGCACCGGCCGACCGAGGCCTTCGACCTGCGCACCGGACAGGGCTTCGGGCACGTCCAGTACTCCTTCGCCGCGCACCGCGCCGTCGTCGAGGTCGACACCGAGCTCGGCCTGGTCAAGGTGATCGAGCTGGCCTGCGCGCAGGACGTCGGCAAGGCGCTCAACCCGCTGTCCGTCGTCGGCCAGATCCAGGGCGGCACGACCCAGGGCCTGGGCGTGGCGGTCATGGAGGAGATCATCGTCGACCCGAAGACGGCGAAGGTGAAGAACCCCTCCTTCACGGACTACCTCATCCCCACGATCCTCGACACGCCGACCATCCCCGTCGACGTGCTCGAACTCGCCGACGACCACGCGCCGTACGGGCTCCGTGGCATCGGCGAGGCACCGACCCTGTCGTCGACTCCCGCGGTCCTCGCGGCGATTCGCGCGGCGACCGGGCTGGAGCTGAACCGCACGCCGGTCCGTCCGGAACATCTGACCGGCACCGTGTGACACACCCCCAGTTCGTCTCGGGCCGTCCCCCGGGTCGTGAAATCCCAACCCCCTTTGAAACTTGGGAGACGGCACCATGACCCAGCAGTCCCTGGAGCCCAGGACCACCGCCGAGGACGCGGGCGCAGGCACCCGCGTCCCGGCCGGCCGGTCCTGGCTCGACCGGTACTTCCACATATCCCGGCGGGGGTCCACCGTCGCCCGCGAACTCCGCGGCGGCGTCACGACCTTCATGGCGATGGCGTACATCCTTCTGCTCAACCCCCTGATCCTGTCCGGCAAGGACGTGGCCGGGGACATGCTCGGCCAGCAGGCGCTGATCACCGCGACCGCGTTCGCGGCGGCCCTCAGCACGCTGCTGATGGGCTTCCTCGGCAGGGTCCCGCTCGCGCTGGCCGCCGGCCTCTCCGTCTCCGGCGTGCTCTCCTCGCAGGTCGTCCCGCAGATGACCTGGCCGCAGGCGATGGGCATGTGCGTGATGTACGGCGTGGTCATCATGCTGCTGGTCGTCACAGGCCTGCGCGAGATGATCATGAACGCGATCCCGCTCGCCCTGAAACACGCGATCACCATGGGCATCGGCCTGTTCGTCGCCCTCATCGGCTTCTACAAGGCCGGCTTCGTCCACCAGGGCAAGGCGACCCCGGTGACGCTCGGTCCGACGGGCGAACTCGCGGGCTGGCCCGTCCTGTTGTTCGCCGTCACCCTCCTCGCGATCTTCATGCTCCAGGCCCGGGGAGTCCCCGGCGCGATCCTGATCGGCATCCTCGGCGGGACCGTACTGGCCGTTGTTCTCAACGCAGTTGGTGCCGTGGACCCGAAGCAGTGGGCGAGCGGCGCACCCGAACTGCACGGCAGCGCGGTGTCGATGCCGGACTTCTCGCTCTTCGGGAAGGTCGAGTTCGGCGGCTGGGGCGAGGTCGGCGCGATGACGGTCGGCATGATCGTGTTCACGCTGGTGCTCGCCGGGTTCTTCGACGCGATGGCCACCATCATCGGCGTCGGCACCGAGGCCAAGCTCGCCGACGACCAGGGCCGGATGCCGGGCCTGTCCAAGGCGCTGTTCATCGACGGCGCGGGCGGCGCGATCGGCGGGGTGGCGGGGGCCTCCGGCCAGACCGTGTTCGTCGAGTCGGCCACCGGGGTCGGCGAGGGCGCCCGCACCGGGCTGTCCTCGGTCGTCACCGGGCTGTTCTTCGCCGCCTGTCTCTTCTTCACCCCGCTCACGGCGATCGTGCCGGGCGAGGTCGCGGCCGCCGCCCTGGTGGTGATCGGCGCCATGATGATGACCAACGCCCGCCATGTCGACTGGGCCGACCGCGCCACCGCGATCCCGGTCTTCCTGACCGTCGTGATCATGCCCTTCACGTACTCCATCACCGCGGGCGTCGCCGCCGGCGTGATCTCGTACGTCGCCATCAAGACCGCCCAGGGCAGGGCGCGGGAGATCGGGGCCTTCATGTGGGCCCTCACGGCGATCTTCCTCGTCTACTTCGCCCTCAACCCGATCGAGAGCTGGCTGGGCGTTCACTAGCCCGTCCACTCAACTGCCGTAAGGAGACCGAGAGATGCTGGACATCGCCGAAGAGCTGCACCGGTGGGTCGAGCAGGGACGCGACTTCGCCGTGGCCACCGTCGTGGCCGTCGGCGGCAGCGCCCCCCGCCAGCCCGGTGCCGCCCTCGCGGTGGACGCCGACGGCACGGCGATCGGCTCGGTCTCCGGCGGCTGCGTCGAGGGCGCGGTGTACGAACTGTGCCAACAGGCCCTGGAAGACGGGGAGTCGGTCCTCGAACGCTTCGGCTACAGCGACGATGACGCCTTCGCCGTCGGCCTCACCTGCGGCGGCATCATCGACATCCTGGTCACTCCGGTCCGGGCGGGCGACCTCGTCCGTACGACGGTCAGGGGCGCCCTCGAAGCCGCCGCGCGCGGCGAGGCGGCCGCCCTGGCGCGGGTGGTGTCGGGGCCGGCGGAGCTGGTCGGGCGGGCGCTGGTGGTCCGGCCCGGTGACGCGGGGGACGGCGGCTCTGGCGGGCGCGGTGGCATGGGCAGGGACGGTGGTCTCGGCCGGGAGGGCGGCTCCGGCCCGGGCGGTGGCATCGGCGGTTTCGGCTGGGACGGCGGCCTCGGCGGCCACCCCGAACTGGACCGCACGGTCGCGGCGGAGGCCGGTGCCTTCCTGGACGCCGGCCGCACCGGCACCCTGGAGATCGGCGAGCAGGGCTCCCGCTGCGGGGCCCCGCTCACCGTGCTGGTCGAGTCGTCCGTCCCGCCGCCCCGCATGATCGTCTTCGGTGCGATCGACTTCGCCTCGGCGCTGGTCCGCATCGGTAAGTTCCTCGGCTACCACGTCACGGTGTGCGACGCCCGCCCGGTCTTCGCCACGCAGGCCCGCTTCCCGGACGCCGACGAGATCGTCGTCGACTGGCCGCACCGCTACCTGGAGCGCACTCACGTCGACGCCCGGACCGTCCTGTGCGTCCTCACCCACGACGCCAAGTTCGACGTACCGCTCCTCCAGCTGGCCCTGCGTCTGCCGGTGGCGTACGTCGGCGCGATGGGCTCCCGCCGCACCCACCTCGACCGCAACGAGCGGCTGCGCGAAGTGGGCGTCACCGAGCTGGAGTTGGCCCGTCTCAGGTCCCCGATCGGCCTCGACCTAGGCGCCCGCACCCCCGAGGAGACGGCCCTGTCGATCGCCTCGGAGATCGTCGCCAACCGGCGCGGCGGCAGCGGCCTCTCCCTGACCGGAGCGCACACGCCGATCCATCACGACGGCACAGCGGCGACGGCCCGGCGGATCGGGTCGGTGGCCTGAACTCCCCGTATCCGGGGGCCCGTTCAGCCGACCGCGGGCTGGTCCGGCCACGTGAACGCGTACGCCGGGTCGCCGCCCCGGCTGATCCGTACGAACCGCAGCAGCTCGCGCACGATCCCCGCGCCGCCCTGCGCCCAGCCGGTGCGGGGTTCGAGGTCGCTGGGAGTGGCCCGGTGCTCGACGTTGGACCAGCGGGCGCCGTCGGCGTCCCGGACCGCGCGGGCGGCGAGGTCCGCGACCAGGACCTCGGCGAGGTCGCGCGCCTCCCGCCCCTCCGCGAGCCGGTCACAGGCGAGGGCGAGGACACCCGAAGTGCCGCAGCAGCGGCCGTTGTTGTCCCAGAACCCGGGGCGCAGCCGCCGCGGGACACCGGAGTGGGTGACCGTGTGCCAGCAGCGGTCGGCGAGGACCGCCCACGCGGGGTCGCCGTCGAGATCGCGCAGTAGCCGGAACACCTGGGCGTCACCGGCCGGTCCGTGGCACCAGCCGTAGCTGACGGGCTGGATCACGTCCGGGCGGTACTGCGGGGTCGAGTGCAGCACCAGGAACCCGTCGGGCCTGTCCTGGTCGCGGCCCACGGTGTCCGCGGCGCCCCGCAGCGCGAGGTCCACCAGGTCGGGACGGCCGGTCGCGTGGCCCACCCGGGCCAGCGCGTAGGCCATGCCGAGGGCGCCGTGCGAGATGTGGTGCAGACGGGACTCGACGCCTTCGCGATGGGCCCACGTCACGCCGTACGGGGTCTGCTCGGCCCACTCCAGGAACGGCTCCAGCGCCAGTACGGCGAGATCGGCGTCCCCCACCAACAGGGCGCCGAGGCCGATGCCCGCGTTGCCGCCCATCAGGTCGGAGAACTCGTTCCAGCGCCGCCCGTCGAAGCGGGTCCGCACGCCTTCGAGCACGCGGTCGGCCGCGGCGCCGGACGCGGTGTCGCCGAGGCTCTCCTGAACGGCCCGCAGGACGAGGGCCATACCGGTCCGGCCGAAGTACAGGGAGTCGTGTGCTTCGTCCGAGGCGGCGACGGAACGGGCCGCGCGAGAGGCGAGGTCCGCGTACATGTCGTCCCCGAAGTGCCGCCAGGCTTCCAGGAGTACGGCGATGACGCCGGCCGTGCCGCTGTACAGGGTCGGGTCGGTCGTGTCCGCGGAGGGTGTGGCGGGCCACCCGAGCCCTCCGTCCTCCGACTCCCGCGCGGTGGAGATCAACCACCGCAGCCCGTCCGCCGCGAGCTCCTCGACCTGGTCCGTCCGCACCGTCGTACCCTCAACTGCCGTCATGGCGACCACTGTTGCATGACCGGGTAAGGACGCCACCGGAGCCCTGCGGCTTCGCCGGTCACGGCTTCCGCAGCAGCGCGTTCAACCCCCGCCCGAACACCGACCGTGCCACCGCCCCCACCACCGGGTCGAACGCCCCCGGCAGCAGCCGGATCCGCAGTTCCTCCTGCCAGACCACCCGGGCCCGGCCGCCCGGGCCGGGGTGCACCTCCAGCTCCGCCCAGCCCCGCACCACCCGGCCCCGCTTCTCCAGCCGGCACAGGCCGGGTTCGCCGTCGGCCGGCGGGCGCCAGGCCGTGACCTCCATGGGGTCGTCGAAGGAGAGCGGGCCGATCCCCGAGCGGGCGACGACGACCGTGCCGACGGCCGTCGGGCCGGGCGGCCGGACCCTGATCCGGGTCAGCGGGACGACCTCGCCATGGCGGGACCAGGTCGTCAGACGGCGCCAGGCCTCGTCCTGGGAGAGCGGGGCCGTGCGTTCGAGGAGGAAGGTGACCACGAGGTGATCTTAGGGAATCCGCACTGTTCACAGGGCCCTTCACAGCGGTCTCACATCGTTGGGGCAGCGCCGGGTGAGCGGGAAGGCGTACGGGGGAAGGTGGCCCACAGGCTGACGTGTCTACGCATGTACACGCGTGCACCCGTACGGCACCATGAGCGCGACCCGCACCACCGGCCGCAAGGGGGGCGTCTCGTGGACAGCGAACGGCAGGGCAGGCTCGACGCGTTGCAGAGCGACCCGTACCCGCACTACGAACGGGCCCGCGGGACCGACGGCCTGGTGCACCTCCCCGAGCTGGACGCCTGGCTGGTCGCCCGGGACGCCGACGTACGCGAAGTGCTGCGCCGCCCCGAGGACTTCTCGTCGGCGAACACCCTCGTGCCCGACGTCCTGCCGACGCCCGCCGCGCTCGCCGTCCTGGGCGGCGGGTTCGGCGGCCGCCCGGTCGTTCTCACCACCGACGGCGATCCGCACCAGCACTTACGTGCGCCGATCGTGCGCGGGCTCTCCCCGTCCCGGGTCGCCGCCGTCCTCCCGTACGCCGCCGAGCGCGCCGCCGCCCTGGTCGACGGGTTCGCCAAGGACGGCCGGGTCGAGCTGATGTCCGCCTACGCGCGACGGCTGCCCGGCGAGGTCATCGGGCGGATCGTCGGCCTGGACCCCGCCGACGTCCCGCTCGCCGTGCACGGCGGACACCGCGCCGAGGAACTGCTGTTCCGGCCGCTGGCGGAGGCCGAGCAGATCGCCGCCGCCGAGGACGTCGTGGCGACGCAGCACCTCCTGGACCGGTATGTGCGCGAGCGGCACGCCGAACCGCGCGAGGACCTGTGCACCCAGCTCGTCGCCGACCTCGCGTCCCCCGGCGAGCTGACCCTGGAGGACCGGCACGCCCTCGTCTCCCACCTCCAGAACCTGCTGATCGCCGGGCATCTGACCACCACCGCGCTGATCGGCACGACCGTCCTGCACCTGCTGCGCCACCCGGACCAGTGGGCGCTGCTGTGCGCCGAACCGGAGCGGATCCCGGCCGCCGTCGAGGAGGTCGCCCGCTACGACGGCGCCATCCAGGGATTCCGCCGCGTCACCACCCGGCCGCTCACCCTCGCGGGCACCGAACTCCCGCCCGGAGCCGCCGTGTTCGTGGCCTTCGGGAGCGCCAACCGGGACGGGGAGCGGCATCCGCGCCCCGACGCGTTCGACATCACCCGCCCGCCGGGCCGCCACCTCGCCTTCGGTCTCGGCGTGCACAGTTGCCCCGGCTCCCAGCTGGCCCGCGAACAACTCCGTCTGACACTCCAGGAGTTGACCAGCCGCCTGCCGGGGCTGCGGCTGGCCGAGGATCAGCCGGTCACCATGCGCCCGACGATGATCCACCGCTCGCCGCAGCAGTTGCACCTGACCTGGTAGATCGTGCTCTCACGGCATGGACCGCCCCTGCGGGGTACCCGTGCCCGAGAGCCACGCCAGAGCCAGGAGGTGTCTCATGACCCGCGTGCGTGCCGTGCTGTTCGACCGCGACGGCACCCTCGTCGAGGACGTCCCGGACAACGCCGACCCGGAGCGGGTGCGCCCGGTCGCCGGTGCCCGCGAGGCCCTCGGCATGCTCCGGCTGGGCGGTGTCCGCACCGGCTTCCTCACCCGGCAGCCCGGCATCGCGCGCGGCCGGCTCACCGACGCCGACGTACGGGCCGTGGACCGCCGGGTCGACGAACTCCTCGGCCCCTTCGACGTCCGCGGGGTGTGTCCGCACGCGCCCGAGGACGGCTGTCACTGCCGGCCGCCCGAGCCGGGGCTCCTCCTGTGGGCCGTGGGACGCCTGTGCACCCCGCCCGACCGGTGCGCGGTCGTCGGTGGGACCCTGGCGGACACCGAGGCCGCGCACCGGGCGGGCGCGCACGGGATCCTCGTACCGGACGGGCGGACCGGGCCGGAGGAGACGGCACGGGCCGACCATGTGGCGCCGGACCTGCGCACCGCCGTACGCGCGCTGCTCGCCGGGACGCCGACGGGGCGGGTGCTGGTGGACGAGGGGCCGATCAGGTCGGCGTACAAGCAGGGGCCGCGATGACGGGGCTCACGGCTCGGACCACCGGCACAGCAGCCGGAACCCCGCGAACAGCGTCAGCGGCCACACCCCGGCGAAGGTCCAGATCACGGCGGGGTCGGAGGTGCGGATCCCGATCACCATGAGGGTGATCGACACCGCGAGGAGGACCGCCGCGGTCAGTGGGTGCGGTCGGTAGCCGGCCACCCGCGCGACCGGACCGGAGAGATCGGGACGCCTGCGCACCTTGAGTGTGCGCAACCGCCGGTCAAGGCGGCGGTCGCGGCGCAGGGCGCGTTCCATGTCGTCGAGGATGCGCTGCTCGTGATCGGGAAGTCGCCCTGTCGTCACCGTCGCTCCTCGCGCACTCCTGCCGGATCCGGAACTCCCTCTCCGGGTGCCCGCAGCCCGGCGGACCAATCACGGCCCGCCGGGCAGGGGGTGTCACTGGGCGTAGAAGGTCGCGTCCCCCCGGTCGGTCGCCGTGCTCGGGATCTGGACGTACAGCAGGTAGTTGTAATGCCTGACGTAGCGGCCGGGGTAGTTGTACGACTCGTACGAGACCCCCGCCGAGTCGGCGAGCCCCGCGCGCTGGTGGAAGCTGGCGTCGGCGGCGAAGGCCGTCGTGCCGTCGTTCTTCTCCACCCACACCTCGAAGTTCTTGTGCCGCAGGTAGTAGCCGGGGAAGTCGGCCGACTCCAGGGAGACCGTGCCGCTGCCCGCGAGACCGGTGACGACCCGGAACTGCGAGTCGGCGAGCGGCGAGACGTTCGCCTCGATCTTCGCCCGGTACTCCCAGTGCCGGATGAACCGGTCCGCGAAGTTGTACGAGGACAGGCGCTGGGGCGTGACGCCGTCGGCGACCGGGATGCCGAAGTCGGGGGTGCCGTCGGCCTTCCAGTAGACCTTCTGCACACGGGTACGGCGGTTGGGGTCGTTGAGCGGGTCGCCGCTGATGTCCTTGTAGCTACGGTCGTGGTAGACGAGGATGTCCGACTTGCCGTCCTCGGACGTGGTGAAGGAGTTGTGGCCCGGCCCGTACTGCGAGGTCGCGGCGCTGGACTGGAACACCGGGACCGAACTCTTCGTCCAGGAAGCCGGGTTGGTGAGGTCGGCCGTCGCGGACGCGGTGAGCATGCCCAGGCAGTAGTTGGCGTCCGTGGCGCTCGCCGAGTACGTCATGAAGACCTTGTCGCCGTGCTGGATCAGCGCCGGGCCCTCGTTGACCTTGTACCCGATCGTCTCCCAGGACAGCGTCGGCTGGGACAGCTCGGCCGGAGTCCCGCTGATGGTCCAGGGGTTGGCCAACTTGGCTATGAACAGGCTGGTGTTGTTGTCCTCGGCCGGGTTGCGCTGGGCCCACGCGAGGTAGCGCACGCCGTTCACGACGAAGGTCGTCGCGTCCAGCGAGAAGCTCTCCCAGGTGGTCTTGATCTGGCCCTTCTCGGTCCAGGTGGCGGTCAACGGGTTGGCGCCGGTGCCCTCCAGGACGTACATCCGGATCGCCCACACGTCACTCGTCGACCCGGCGGCGAAGTACACGTACCACTTGCCGTCGATGAAGTGGATCTCCGGCGCCCAGATGTGCGCGCCCATGACCCCGCTGGAGTGCTTGGTCCAGATCGTGGTCTCGGCGGCCGTCGACAGGCCCTGGATGGTGGTCGCCCGGCGCAGCACGATCCGGTCGTACTCGGGGACGGTCGCCGTGAAGTAGTAGTAGCCGTCGGTGTGTCTGAAGATGTGCGGGTCGGCCCGCTTCTCCGCGATCGGGTTGGTGTAGGTCACGGCGGGGGAGTCGGGCACGGCGGCGTGCGCGGGGATGCCGACGCCGATCAGGACGGCGGTGAGAAGGGCCGTCAGCAGCCGAACGGCTATACGTCTCAAGGGAGTTCTCCGAGTTCGAGGGGTCCGGTCACGTCGTCGGTACGAGGCGCCACTGCTGGCAGGTGTTGTTCAGCCAGGTCCACTGCCGTACGTCGGTGCCGTTCGCGGTCCCGCAGTCGGCCGCGTCGGCGACCTTGCCGGTGGACTCGTTGACGATCCGCACGTAGTCGCCGGTGGCGGTGAACACCAGCCGGAAACGCTGGCACTTGTTGTCGAGCCAGGACCACTGGCGGATGTCGGCGCCGTCCGCGGCCGAGCAGTCGGCGACGTCGGCCACCTTGCCGGTCGCCACGTTCACCAGCCGGCTGGTGTCGTCGCCGAGGTCCTCGACCTTCCACTTCTGGTTGGTCCCGCCGTTGCAGGTCCACTGGAGGATGTTGGCGCCGTCGGCCGTCGAACCGCCGTTCACGTCAAGGCACTTGCCGCTGTTGCGGTTGACGATCGTGTACGACGTCGGCGTGGCCGCTGTCTCGCCGGACGGGCCGGGGAGGGTGGTGCCGAGGGCGACCGGGGTCCCGAAGTCCGGAGTGCCGTCGGCGTTCCAGGTGAACTCCTGGGCGCGGGTGGTCCGTCCGTTGCCGCAGCCGCCGCTCGCGGACGCATTGGCGTGGTAGACGATCCAGTTCTCGGTGCCGTCCGGCGAGGTGAAGAAGCCGTTGTGGCCCGGCCCGTACACGCCGTTGGCGTCACTGCGCTGGAAGACCGGCGTCTGCTTCTTGGTCCAGGACGCGGGGCTCAGTGGGTCGGAGCCGGTCAACTCCAGTTGGCCCAGCTTGTAGTCGGCGGTCTGGCAGTAGCTCGCCGAGTAGGTGAGGAAGGTCCGGCCGCCGTGATACAGCGGCTCCGGGCCCTCGTTGACCGGGGCGCCGGACTTCTCCCAGTCCAGCGTCGGACCGGAGATGACGGTGAACGTACTGCTCGCGAGCGTGTACGGGTTGCTCATCGGCGCGATGACCAGGCTCTGCGCACTGCCGCCGACGAACCCGCTGCCGACCAGGTACAGCCCGCCGTTGTGCTGGAGCACGCTCGCGTCGATCAGCCAGCCGCCCGGCGTGAGGTCAGATCCGGTGAGCGTGTTCTTGTAGGTGTACGGGCCAAGCGGGTCGGTCCCGGCGCTCTCCAGGACATGGGTGCGCTGCGAGTCGCAGCAGGCCACACCACCCTGGCCGGCCGAGTAGTAGACGTACCAGTGCCCGCCCAGGAAGTGCATCTCCGGGGCCCAGATGTTGGTGTTGCGGGTCGCCGTGGTGTCCGACCACACCTGCACGCTGGGCGCGGTGGCCAGGCCCGCGAGGGTCGGCGACTTCCGGATGCCGAGGATGCCCGTGAACGTGGTCGTGATCAGGTAGTAGTTGCCGTCGTAGTACTCCAGCCAGGGATCCGCGCCCTTGGCGGACTTCAGCGGGTTGGTGTACGGGCGGCCGTCGGCGGCGGAGGCCGATGAGGTTCCCGACACCAGGGCGAGCAGCAGAGCGAGCACGCAGACGAGCAGCCGACGCATCCCGGACCGTCCTGTCCTGTTCGTTATTTCGAACGAGGTTCGTAACTTCGGTCAGAAGGTAAGGGCAAGTCATGCCCGCGTCAACGCTTCCGTCACGTGGATGTAAACACGCGGACTCAGGTGAACGTCAGTGACACCGGGCCGAGGAGGCCGAAGTGCGCCTCCACCTTCTGGCCCGCCGTGACGAAGGGGGCGGTGGTCATCGCGCCGGGCAGCACCACGTGCCCAGGCTCCAGGGCGCCGCCGAAGTCGGCGAGGGTGCGGGCGAGCCAGGCCACGGCGGCGGCCGGGTGGCCCAGTACCTCCGCGCCGCTCCCGGAGGCGACGCGCTCCCCGTCGACGACCAGGTCGACGGGGACGGCTGCGAGGTCGGGCAGCTGTGCGAGCGGGGTCCACGGGCCGCAGGCCAGCCCCGCCGAACTCGCGTTGTCGGCGACCGTGTCGACGAGCGTGATCCGCCAGTCCCGGATCCGGCTGTCGACGATCTCCAGCGCGGGCGCCACCGCGTCGGTGGCCGCGAGGACGTCCTCGACGGTGACGTCGGGACCGGACAGCGGCCGCGCGAGCCGGAAGCAGATCTCGGGCTCGACGCGCGGCGCGCAGTACCGGGCGACGCGGACGGCGGCCCCGTCGCGGTGGACCATGTCGTCGAGCAGATGTCCGAAGTCGGGCTCGTCGACGCCGAGCAGGCGCTGCATCGCGGCCGAGGTCAGGCCCACCTTGTGGCCGATGACGGTGGCCCCGTCGGCCACCCGCCAGGAGACGTTGTCCCGCTGTACGGCATAGGCGCCGGCGAGGTCCAGTCCGGGCAACAGGGCGGAGAGCGGGCCGACCGGCGTCGCGCGGTGCTCGGCCTCCCGCAGCAGCCGGGCGGCCTCCTCGCGCTGTACGTAGGTCAGGCTCATCCGGTGCTCCTCGCCGCCGCACCGGCCGCCCTGGCCGCCTTGACGTAGTGATCGTTCCAATTGGAGTAGAGGCTACAGCAGAGAGGCGGCCCGGCACCCACTGGGCGTAGGCGCCGGGCCGCGTGCGCGCGTCAGCCCGCGAGCAGTTTCTTCATCTCGGCGATCTCCGCCGTCTGTGTGGTCACGATGGCGTCGGCCATCGTCTTGGCGTCCTCGGAGGCGCCCTTGTCCTTCTCGGTCGTCGCCATCTCGACGGCGCCCTCGTGGTGCTCGACCATCATGGTCAGGAACATGGTGTCGAACTCCTTGCCGGAGGCCTTCTCCAGCTTCGCCATGTCGTCGGGGGACATCATCCCGGCCATGCCGGCCATCCCGGAGTGGTCCATGCCGGGCATCGACTCGGGGACCTTCGCGCCCCAGGACTTCAGCCAGCCGGTCATGGTGGTGATCTCCGGGCCCTGCGCCTTCTCGACGCGCGCGGCGAGGTCCTTGACCTCGGCGGAGGACGCCCGGCCGGCGGCGAGCTTCGCCATCTCCACGGCCTGCTGGTGGTGCGGGATCATGCCCTGCGCGAAGGAGACGTCTTGCTCGTTGTGGGCCGCGGCCGACGCCTCGGCGGACACGGAGGGCGACGAGGCGGCGGAACCGCTGTCGCTGTCGTCGCCGTTGTCACCGCCGCAGGCCGCGAGGGTGAGTGCGGCACCGACGGCCACCGCCGCGAGACAGGCGCGACGGGTCAGGGTACGGGTGGTGCGCATGCTGGAACTCCTGTGCTGTGAAAGGGATCTGGACGCGACGGAGCACGTCGTGTCTAGATCCGCAGCAGTTGGAGTTCCGCGAGGGAGGGTGGTGCGCGGGCGCCGTCCTGACCGGCCGCCGTCTGGGCACACAGGGCATCGGGTCGTACGACGGCCGCCGACGGGTCGGAGCCGAGCGCGGGCAGCGCGGGCGCGCCCCCGACGGAGGCCGACGCGCAGGTGACGTCGGCGTGGCGCATGTGTCCCGAGCCGCAGTCGTCGTGACAGTCCTGGTCGGCGCTGACGGCGGCGACGGCCACGCGGGCGGAGGTCTCGTGATGGCTGGAGAGCCCGCCGACGGGGGCCAGGGCGTGCATGCCCAACAGCCCGACGAGCAGCCCGAGCACGCACAGCGCGCGCCACGAGGGCGTTCGCGTGCGGAACTGCGTCGGGCCGGTCATCGGGATTCATCCTAGAGGGCTGCTGTGGCAGGGCTGTGCGCCGGGTCGTACGGGATGAGGTACGGCCCCGACGCGGTGCCCGTTCACGGAGTCACCCGCTACGCCGTCGCCTCCGCCGCGGCCCGCCCCGCCTGCCGCCCGGAGAACAGGCACCCGCCGAGGAACGTCCCCTCCAGCGACCGATACCCGTGCACCCCGCCACCCCCGAACCCGGCGACCTCCCCGGCCGCGTAAAGACCGGGAACCGGCGACCCGTCGGCCCCCAACACCCGCCCGGACAGGTCGGTTTGTAGCCCGCCGAGCGTCTTGCGGGTGAGGACGTTGAGGCGTACGGCGATCAGCGGCCCCGCGGACGAGTCCAGGATCCGGTGGATGGACGCCGTACGACTGAGCGTGTCGCCCGGGTAGTTGAGGGCGTTGCGGATGCCCATCACCTGGACGTCCTTGGTGTACGAGTTGGTGATCTCCCGGTCCCGCGCCTCGATCTGCCGCTTGAGATCGGCGAGTTCGATCAGGTTGTCCCCGGTGAGCTTGTTCATCCCGGCCACCAGGTCGGTCAGCGTCGTCGCGACGACGAAGTCCTCCCCCTTGTTCTTGAACCGCTCGATCGGCTCCGGGGTCTGCCAGATGCGGGTGAGCAGCTGCCAGATGTTCTTGTTGGTGAGGTCCGGGTTCTGCTCGGACCCGGAGAGCGCGAACTCCTTCGCGATGATCTTCTGGGTCGTGACGAACCACGAGTAGTCGTACCCGGAGTCGACGATGGTCTTGAGGGTGTGCAGGGTGTCGTATCCCGGGATGTCCGGTGTGTCGAAGCGGCGCCCCTTCGCGTCGAACCACATCGAGGACGGCCCGGGCAGGATGCGGATACCGTGCCCCGGCCAGATCGGGTCGTAGTTGCGGAGCCCCTCCGTGTAGTGCCACATGCGGTCCGGGTTGACGATCCGCCCGCCCGCCTTCTCGGTGATCGCGAGCATGCGGCCGTCGACGTGCGCGGGGACGCCGGTCACCATGAACCCGGGCGGAGTGCCCATCCGCGCGGGCCAGTTCCGGCGTACGAGATCGTGGTTGGCGCCGATACCGCCCGAGGTGACGACGACCACCGGCGCGCGCAGCTCGAAGTCGCCGACGACGGTACGGGAGCTGGGCTTGCCGCGGGCCGCGTCGCTGGGCTCCAGGACCGCGCCGCGCACCCCGGTCACCACCCCGCCGGTCGTCACCAACTCGTCCACGCGGTGGCGGAACTTGAAGGTGACGAGCTTGCTCGCGACGGCTGTCCGGACCTTCTTCTCGAACGGCTCGACCACGGCAGGGCCGGTGCCCCAGGTGACGTGGAAGCGCGGTACGGAGTTGCCGTGGCCGGTCGCGAGGCCGCCGCCGCGCTCCGCCCAGCCGACGATCGGGAACCACTGCATGCCGAGCCCGGCGAGCCAGGAGCGCTTCTCGCCGGAGGCGAACTCCACGTACGCCTTGGCCCACTTGGCGGCCCAGTAGTCCTGTCCGGCGGGGTCGTCGACGCCCCGGTCGAAGCCGGCGGTGCCCTGCCAGTCCTGCCAGGCCAGGTCGTAGGTGTCCTGGACGCCCATCAGCCGCTGTTCGTCGGAGTTGACGAAGAACAGTCCGCCGAAGGACCAGAAGGCCTGGCCGCCCAGGCTCGCCTCGGGCTCCTGGTCGAGGAGGAGCACCTTGCGCCCCGCGGCGGCGAGTTCCGCGGTGGCGACGAGTCCGGCGAGTCCGTGGCCCACGACGATCGCGTCGGCGTCCTGGGACTCGGCCGCGGCGGCGGGGAAGCCGTGCGCGGTGAGGGCGGTGGCCGCGGCCACCCCGCCGGCCACGGTCAGGGCGTGACGGCGGGTGACGCCGTTGACGGCTGCGGGCGTGTCCATGGAGCGCCTCCGGGGCAGGTGACACGGGAAAGTCAAGAGAGGGCAAAGGGTGTTGCTGCGCCAACTGCGCTGTTACCGTCGGTAGCCCACAGGAAACCAGCACGTCATGCCGGAGCGGTAGTGGCCGGGCGTCAACACGGGCCCGGAGACGTTGTGGCCCGCAGACAGTGTGGTCCCAGGCCATGTGGTCCGGGGACATGTGCGCTGCGGCCATGTGGCCGGGCGACATGTGGTCCGGGGCCGTGTGGTTCGGAGACAGTGCGGGAGGTGCGCATGACCGTGGTCCACGGACCCGAGCCGGTCGTCGGGGTCCTGCTGGACATGGCCGGCGACACCGACGTGTGCGGCGAGCTCGTCCGCGCCGCCCGCACCCGCTCCCCGGAACTGGCCCGCATCGGCGAGGCCGAGACCCGCTCGCACGTGGTCGCCCTGATCCGGGCCGCCGGACCCTGGCTGACCGCGCTCGGCCGCGCCGAGGACGTGGACGAACAGGACTTCGGCGCCGCCCTGTTGCTCGGCGCGGACCGCGCGGTGCAGGGCATCGCCGTCACCTCCGTCCTCCAGGGCGTCCAGGCGGGGCTCACCCGCGCGGTGGAGATCGCCGTCGACCGCTGCCGCGACGCCGGGGTCCCGGACGCCGTGCTGCTCTCGGTCGTGCTGCGCATGAAGGAGTACGGCGACGCGGTCGAACGGCATGTCGTCAACGGCTACCGGGCGGCCGAGCAGGAGACGCCCCGGGAGGCGGGCGCGGTGCGCGGACGTCTGCTCAGGCAGCTGCTCCTGGACGGAGTGGTCCCGCCCGCCGAGGAGTTGGCGCGCGCGGGCATCCGTCCGGGCGCCGCCGGCCTGCACCACTGTTTCGCCGCGACCGCCGCCCACCCGCACGCCCTGCCCGTCTCCGCCCTCCTCGACGGCCATGTGGCCGGAGTCGCCCCGCGTCCTCCGGACCCCGAGGAGATCCCGCCGGGCGCCCTGGTCGTCGTGGCCCCGGCCGCCCCCGCGGGCGAACTGCGCGCGCTGTACCGGCTGTGCGCCCGCGCGGTCGAGGTGGGCGGACCCGCCGGACGGACCGGCCTGTACGACCTCACGGACCTCGCGGCCGAGGTGGCGCTCGCCGAACAACCGCTCCTCGGCGCGCACTTGAGCCGCCGCCTGCTCGGTTCCCTGGACCCCGCCGACGACTTCCACCGCCAACTCGCCCTCACCGCCCGCACGTTCCTGGACCAGGGCCGCCGCCTCGACCAGACGGCCGCGGCCCTGTTCACCCACCCCAACACGATCCGCTACCGCCTCGGCCGACTCCAGCAGATCACGGGCTGGGCCCTCACCGATCAACGATCGGGCCCGGTACGGACACTTCAGTGGTGGTGGGCGCTGGAGACATGGCTGGGACGGGACGCCTGAGGGACGGGGACCGGCATCGGGGGCGCTTTGTCGGCGGCGACACGTGCAACCCCCGTAGGGGCGCGGGGAACTGCGCGACCAGCCCCCACCGGCCCGCACCCGCCCATGCGCCGCAGGCACCCGCCCCCGCCCCCGCCCATGCGCCGCAGGCAGCGGCGTAGGTTCTCCTGGAGGCCGTCGAGGGGCGACCGGCCGGGAAGGATCGCGTGGACACCGAGAGTCGAGCACGGGCGCAGCGCTTCGCCGACCTGCATCGGGAGGGCTGTTTCCTGCTCCCCAACGCCTGGGACGTGGGCAGCGCCCGCATCCTCGCGGCGGCCGGATTCCCCGCCGTGGCCACCACCAGCGCGGGCGTGGCCTTCTCCCTCGGCCGCCCCGACCACGACTGGTTCGCCGAGCAGCCGTCCGAGGACCGCGTCGACCGCGCCACCATGCTGGGCCGCGTGCGCGAGATCGCGGCCGGGATCGACGTACCGCTGAGCGCCGACCTGGAGGACGGGTGGGGCGAGGCGCCGGAGACCGTGGCGGAGACGATCTCGCTGGCCCTCGCCGCCGGGGCCGCGGGCGGCAACATCGAGGACTTCACCGGCGACCGTGCCCGTCCGCTCTACGACGAGAAGCTCGCCGTCGACCGTGTCCGCGCGGCCCGGGAGACGCTGAGCGCCGCCGGTGAGCCCTTCGTCCTGGTCGGCCGTACCGATGTGCTGCTCGTCGGCGGCCCGCTCGACGAGGCCGTGCGACGGGCCAACGCGTATCTGGAGGCGGGCGCGGACTGCGCGTTCGTGCCGGGGGCGGCCGACGCGGAGACCATCGGGACGCTGGTCCGCGAAATCGACGGCCCGCTCAACGTGGTCATGGGCCTGACCGGCAACGCGCTCTCCCTGGACGACCTGCGTGAACTGGGCGTCCGGCGAGTCACGGTCGGCGGCAGCATCGCCCGCGCGATGTACCGCCATCTGCTGTCCGCGGCACGGGAGTTGGCGGACCTCGGCACCTTCTCGTACGCGGCCGACCAGCTCTCCCAGAACGAACTCAACGGCATTTTCCGCAGTTAGGAGGGTGTGGGCGTCGGCGTGAGCACGCAGCTCGGTGCCTCGGGGGCGTCCTCGGCGTGCCGGGTCAGACCGCAGACCGTGCGCAGGGCCACCTTCCAGGAGCCGTCCTGGAGCACGGCCGCGCCCGGCCCGCCGGTGTCCAACGGCCGTTCGTCACGGGTGAGTTCGTAGGTCACGTCCGCGCGCAGGTCCGAGGTGTACGACACGGCGGTCACCTCGGCGCGCAGCTTGCGTCCGGACGGGTCGCGGAAGAGGTTGTCGATCATCAGGGAGTTCTCGGCGCCGTCCTCGACGACGTCACTGCGCTCCTCCGAGGAGGACTGCGGATCGAAGAGGACCCGCCACGCCTCCCTGATGTCCCGCTCGGCGGACTCCGGGTCCTCGGGTGCCGTGGCGGTCGGTGTCGGCGAGGCGGAGAGCGACGGGGACGCGTCCGTCGCCGCGCTCCGCGAACCGGTGACGGAGGGCGACGCCGACGGACTCGTACCGCCGTCACCGCCCCCGTCGCCGTCACACGCTCCGGTGAGGACCAGGGCGGCCACCGCGACCACCGCCGCCCAGGTCCCGTGCCGTGCAGGAGGGTTCGCACAGGTCATGGCACTCCATCTCCGGGTACACCGTGGGGCTGGCCTACCCGGAGCGGGGGGATTCATCCGGAGCACGGGGGAATTCGCGGACGCGGAGCCGAAGGGGCGGGCCGACGCGATGTCCGGCCCCGCCCCGGCTGCTCGGCCGACGCCCGCCGGACTGCCTCCGGTCGATCCGGCCCGGCCTCGGCGCGGACATCACGTACGGCGCCAAGCTCTGGATCCAGCCGAGGGCGGCCCGCCCACTCCTCCGGCGCGTGCTCCTGCTTCAGTGGCTCCTCCTTCCGCGCCTACTCCTGCTTCTGCGGCTCCTCCTCCGCCGCCTGTGCCGGCGTCGCCCCCCTGCGCCGTACCGCGAAAGCCACCGCCCCCGCCGCCACCAGCACCGCCGCGACGATGCCGGTCCAGGCTGCGGCGGACAGGCCGCCCTCGTCGTCCTTCTCGGTGTCCGCGGCCTGCGGGGAGGTCGACGGGGCCGTCTCCTCGGGCGAGGGTGTGGGCGTCGGGGTCGGGGTCGGTGTGGGCGTCGCCGTGGGGGAGGGGCTGAGCGGCTTCGCGCCCGGGGCCGCCGCCTTGAGCGCCAGCGTCGGCGCCGGGGTGTCGCTCTTCTCGTCCAGCTCGATCCAGCGGTCGACATGCCCGTCGCCGTAGGTCTGGAGCGTCTTGAAGGCGACCTCCTTCGCGTCCGGCAACTGCCGTACGACCACGGAGTACTCGGCGCTCGCGCCGGTCTTCAGCTCCGGCCCCCCGACGGTGTAGCCGTCGGCGCTCGCGGTGAACTTCCAGCCCTCGGGGCCCTTGCCGTAGGCCACGTCGGCGGGGGCGATGCCCTCGGGCAGGACCACGCGGACCTGCGTGATCCCGGAGGTGTCGGACTCGGCCTCGGCGTGGAACGACACGGTGACGTTCTCGGCGAGCGCCTGCGGCTTGTCGGCCTCGACCTCGGTGTGCGCGGCGGCCGGTACCGCGGTGAGCAGGACGGCGGTCGCGGCCGTGGCGGCGGCGACCGACAGACGGGTCAGGGTGGTGCGGGACATGGCTGTCTCCAGACAGGGCGGTTCGGCGGGACGAGGGTCCCGATGAGGTCAGACGGCGAGAGCTGCGCTCGTCGCCGGCGGACCCCGCCGTACCACCGCGTGCGCCAGCAACGGCCGTACCGGAGGCGGCCGTTCGCCGTCGGAAGGGACGAACAGCGGTGCCTGGAAGGCTTCGAGAGCCGCAGTCCGGGTCAACAGCGGCCGTACGGCGGCCAGAAGATCCCGTACGGCGTCCAGCGCCGCCGTCACCCCGCGGGCCAGCGTCCAGCAGGCCGTGTCCGCGCGGTGCAGCAGGACCGCGACCAGGGCGGCGACCAGCGCGTGGCCCGCCGTCATGGCCAGGGAGCCGTGCAGCCGGGCATGCCAGGCCAGATGGGACTCGTGGAGGTGGCCGCCGTGGTGGGCCATGACCGGGGTGGACGGGTGCGAGGTCAGCGTCAGCCACAGGTGCAGCCCGGACTGTCCCGCGACACTGCACGCGACGACCGTGGCCAGACCGCGCGGTCTGCGCACCCCGACCAGACCGACTCCGAAGAGCACGCCCGCCGCGGCCGCGCCCGGTGCCCACGGCACCGGCCCCTCGGCGAGCAGATGGTGGGCGCTCACCCCGAGCACCGTGCCGACGACGGCGAACACCGCGGCCCGCAGAACGGGCAGGGGCGCACGGGACGTCGTGACGGGCTGGTACATGGCCCGCTCATCATGGGGCATCGCACGCCCCCGCGGCAGCCGAAGCCCCGGACTGCCGCTGTCGGCTGCGCCACGCGCTCCCTTGCGGGAGTCGGCGGGGGTCAGCGGGAGCCGGCGCCCGGCTGCTCGGCGGCCGGCGGGACGACCTCGCCCTGGATCACCGGGCGCGGACCGGGGTCGTCCTGGGCCGCACGGGCCTCCGCCTTGAGGATCCGCGCCGACTTGCCCGCCGAACGGGCCAGGTTGGGAAGCTTCTTGGCGGCGAGGACGGCTATGACGACGACCAGGATGATCGCGAGCTCGCTCAGTCCGAACATGTCAGGGCCCTCCGGCAGACGACGACGCGAGCCGAATCTACACCATTGTAGATATAGGGTGGGAGGGCGTCCGCGACGAGGCGGCGGAAGGGAGAGTGGGCATGACGGACCACCGGCGGCCCCGGCGGCGGGGACAGGGCGAGCTGGAGGTGCAGGTCCTGTCGGCCCTGCGGGACGCGGACGGACCGGCGACCGCGGGCTGGGTCCAGGAACGCCTCGGCGCCGGCCTCGCCTATACGACGGTCATCACGATCCTGACCCGGCTGCTGGCCAAGGGCGTGGTGACCCGGGAGCGCTCGGGCCGCTCCTTCGTGTGGACCCCGGTCGCCGACGAGGCCGGGCTCGCCGCGCACCGCATGCGGCGCCTCCTCGACGGCGAGAACGACCGCGAGGCGGTGCTGGCCAGCTTCGTCACCTCGCTCGACGCGGACGACGAGAAGCTGCTGCGGGAACTGCTGGGGCAGACCCCTGAAAGGGAAGACTGAGGCCTCATGGGGGTGTTCGTCTTTCTGCCGCTGGTCCTGCCGCTGACGGCCTGGCCGATCGCGCGGCTCGCCGAGCAGCATCTGCATCCGCGCGTCGCCACCCGGCTGCTGACCGGCGTGGCCGGGGTGATGGCCCTGTGCAGCACGGTCTGCCTCGGCCTGCTCATGGTCGTCGGCACCGCGCAGCTGCCCGGCAACCCGCTGCCCGACGGCTGGTCCGACCCGGAGGTCCGGGAGGCCGTGCCGTACGACGAGGTGGCCGGCACGGCGGCGATCCCGGCGCTGCTGGCGGTCGCCGCGGTGTGCGGGCGCGCGCTGTGGCGGCACGCGCGCGTGCGGCGCCGGGCGCACCGGGCCCTCGCCGGGCTGCGCAACCTCATCGGCAACACCTTGCACCTGCTGTTCACGGACGACCACTACACGACCAACGGCCTCCTGGACAAGGCGATCGAGGACACGCTCT
>NZ_JBEYVC010000088.1:0-41393 GCF_040643855.1 Streptomyces sp. NPDC047072
TGTGGCTTCTTGGCGGGCCCGTTCCTGGCGCTGGCCGGATTCCTGCTGCCCGGGGGCGCGTTGAGCGGACCCCAGGGTCAAGAGGTCTTCGGCTCACGGCTGTTGGCGGCCGGGGCGGCGGGCGCGGGCGGCGCGGTCCTCGCCCTCGCCGTGGCCGCCGTCGCGGCACCCCTGTTCCTGGGCACCGCCCTGGTGTGGGTCTGCGCGGCGCTCGCCGGAGCGGCGATCGGCGTATTCGGCCTGTCCGTCGACGGTACGGCCGCGGGCCTCGCCGCCGTGGTGGTGCTGATCGGCGGCTTCGTCCCCGCCCTCTCCTTCCGCCTCGCCGGCATGCGGATGCCCGCCCTGCCGGGCAGTGCCCAGCAGCTCCAGGAGGGCATCGAGCCCTACCAGGGCCGGGACGTGGCCACCCGCACCGAGCTGGCGAGCGGCTGGATGACCGCCCTGTACGGCGCGTCGGGCACGGTCGGCGCGGGCTGTCTGGCAGCGCTGGCGCTGCGGCCCGGCCTGCCGGAGGCGCTGACCACCGGGGTGCTGTCGCTGCTCCTGCTGCTGCACGGCCGGGGCATGGTGAACGTCCCGCAGCGGATGGCCCTGGTCCTGCCGGGCGCGCTCGGCTCGGGCCTGCTGACCGTCACCGCCGCCGATGCGGCCGGCCCGGACAACAGGCCTTTGCTGCTGGCCGCGTTGCTGGCCCTGGCCGCCGTCCTGGCCATCGCGTCCTGGACGGTCCCCGGCCGCCGCATGCTGCCGTACTGGGGCCGCGCGGCGGAGCTGCTGCACTCCGGACTCGCCATCGCCGTCCTGCCGTTGACCCTGTGGACGCTCGGGGTGTTCGGCGCGCTCCGGGCGATCAGCGGCTGAGCGGGGGACGACACCATGCAGTCCAAGCGCGACCAGGTCCAGGCACACGCCTTCGTCATGAACCGGCTCACCTCCGGGATGCTCCTCGCCGACCCGGACGCCCCGGAGAGCCCGCTCGGGCGGACCACCCGGGGTGCGGTGACCGGGATCGTCGTCGCCGTGCTGGTGGCGGCCGGGGCCGTGGTCTACGGCCTCATCTCCCCCGGCGGCGACGACTCCTGGCGTACCTCGGGGACGCTCGTCGTCAACCGGGAGACCGGCGCCCGCTACCTCTACTACGACGGCCGGCTGCGCCCGGTGCGCAACTACGCCTCGGCGCGGCTGATCGGCGGCAAGGACCTGAAGGCCGAGGACGTCTCCACGGCCTCCCTCGGCGACACCCCGGTCGGCGCTGCGGTGGGCATCCCGGGTGCCCCGGACGCCCTGCCGGGCAGCCTCGACTCCGGTGCCTGGCAGGTGTGTTCGGCGCTCGACGAGGACGGCGGCGCGGTCACCGCGCTGATCGCGGGCGGCCCGACCGCGGCCGAGGGCATCGGCCCCGGGGACGGCGTGGTGGTCAAGGGCCCCGACAGCGCCGTCTACCTGGTGTGGCAGGGCAGCAGGCTCCGCCTCGACGAGAAGTCCGGCGCGGCCGTCTCCCTCGGCTACGGCACCGTCACCCCGCGCCCGGTGTCCGCGGCCTTCCTGGACGCCCTGGTCGAGGGCCCCGACCTCACCTCGCCCGACGTACCGGACCTGGGCGCCACCGGACCGGCCCTCGGCTCCGGCGCGAGCAAGGTCGGCCAGGTCTTCCGGGTGAGCGTGCCCGGCTCCACCGAACGCCCCTACTACCAGCTCGGGAAAGAGGGTTTGGTCCCTCTCACCGCCACCGGCGCCGCCCTCGCCCTCGGCGACCCCGCGATCCGCGAGAAGGCGTACGGCGGCGCTTCGCCGACCGCCGCCGACCTGGGCGCCGACACCCTCAAGCAGCATCTCGCGCCCGGTGCCGAGGGCCGCTCCCCCGGCACCGACGGTCTGCCCGCCACCCCGCCCCGGGCCACGGCGGTGCCGGAACGGCAGGCGGCCTGCGCCCGCGTGGAGCCCGCCGCCAACGGCACCCGGGTCGCCTCGGCGCTGGTCCCGGTCACCGACCTGGGCCCGGTCACGGCGGCCCCCACCGACCAGGTCAGGCCCGCCTGTCTGCGCGTGGACGGCGTGGTCGTCCGGCCCGGACACGGCGCCCTGGTACGGGCGTTGGGCGCGGACGGAACCGTCGTGGGAGACACGACGTATCTGGTCGCCGACAACGGGGTGAAGTACCGCGTGCCCTCGAAGACGGCCCTGGAGGCGCTCGGACACTCGGACGCGACCGTACGGCCGCTGCCGGCACCGCTGTTGTCGATGCTGCCGACCGGCCCGGACCTGGACCCCTCGGCGGCGTCCGGGGCGAACCCGCCGCGCACGACGGGCCCGGCCTGCAACTCCCCGGTCCTCAGCGAAAACTGATCCGGCCTCACGAGAACCCGGCGCCCCACCGGCTCCGTAGTACGGGATGAGGGGCCTCCGCGCCATCCCCCAGGTCTGCGGAGGCCCCGACCCGTTCCCGTACTCGGACCCGGAGGTCCCCATGGCAGGCGGCCAGCAGTCAAGCGAACAGGCGACGCGCAACGGCATCCAGGCACTGGAGTCGGCGTTCAGCGGCATCCTCAAGTCCCGCCAGGACGTCGACAACACCCGCGCCACCCTGTCGTCGGGCTACCAGGGCAGCGACGGCGGCCAGTTCGGCGCGCTGCTCCAGGCGTGGGACCAGCAGTGCGACATCATCCTGCGCAACCTGAACAGCATGGTCGAGGCCCTCAACGCGAGCCTCGCCCAGCACAACAAGTCCCAGGGCTCCTCCAACGAGGCCATCAACCAGGCCTACAGCGCCTCCCAGGCCGCCTTCAACCAGCTCGCCGGCTGAACTCCCCGCCGCCCACCACCCACCGAGAACAGAGAGAGGTTGCCGTGTCCGACCTGACCGACGGCCAGATCTACGTCGACTACAACCACATGAACAACGCGGCCGACGACATGGTCCAGCAGACCAGGGCGATCGCCAACACCCTGGCCTCCCTGAACGCCGAGCTCAACGAGTTGCAGAAGACCTGGTACGGCGATGACAACACCGCGTACACCGAGAAGCAGAACGCCTGGAACGGGGCCGTCGAGGCGATGGAGAAGATGCTCACCTCGCACGCCGCGCTGCTGACGAACATCTCCGACGACTACCGGTACAGCGAGAACCAGTTGTCGCAGATGTGGTCCGAAGTCGGCATCGGCCGCTAGCCGGGAGCGACGGACACCATGGCGGACCTCACGCGTCTCGACGGCCCCGCGCTCACCCTCTTCGCGGACAACGACCTCGCCGACTTCATCGCCGAGCTCAAGGCGATCCGCAAGGACAGCACCGCGGACACCGGCGGGATCCGGGCGCTGCGCAGCATCGTGGAGGGGGCGACCACCCCCGACACGCTCGGGCAGAACCAGGCGCTGGCGATCGGCCTGATGGGCGCCGACGACTCACTGCACGGCAAGGCGCTGATCACCGCGGTGACCAGGGCCGCCAAGGGCGTGGACACGATCTTCGAGCACCACGCCGACCTGTTCGACGACATCGACAGCGACATCCGGGAGACGATCCGCACGCTACTCAACTCGCAGGGCAGCAGCCTGCATTCGATCGGCGCGGAGAAGTTCCTCGACGTCTTCTCCGACGTCGACGACGGCATGAGCGAGGACCCCGGGGACGACAGCGGTTCCGGCTCCGGTGACGACGAGGACGACTGATGCCCTACGATCCCGACGACTACTGGGGACAGGCGGTGACCCTGTTCACCGGCTACCCCATGCCCAGCCGCGCGACCCTCTTCGACAAGCTGAAGAGCAAGGAGGGCATCCCCCTCTTCCGCATGGACATCCGCTCCGAGGGCGTGCGGATCCTGAACCAGAACGACTACACGGCCATCACGGGCTGGCATGTCGCGAGCGGCGACGACTACATCCTCACCTGGGTGGGGACGGACGACAACAAGGACGGCGCGGACCACAACGGCGACGCCTTCAGCCTGCGCAAGGCGCACATCGTGTTCATCGGCGTCCCGCTGGACGACAACCGCCGGGCCCGGCTGTGGGACAACGGCGAGCTGGTGGGCGGTTCGCCGTTCCGCGGCAGCGGGGGCGACGAGTGGGACAGCTCCCCGGTCGGCCAGTACGTCGCGGGCGCGAAGCTGGCCCTGGACCTGCTGGCCGCGGACAGTTCCCACAGCACCCAGGGGTTCGACTACAGCGGCGCGAGTGTGCTCGACAAGGACGCGGTGAAGCTGAAGTCCTTCCAGGACACCGCCCAGTCCTTCGACCGCGCCAAGAAGTTCTTCGCCGACCAGGCCGCGGTGCTCAAGCTGTGGGAGGACTCCCTCGGCGGCGACGACAGTGCCTGGCAGGGGGAGGCGGCCGGGATCTTCCGCGACCTGGTCCACCAACTCCGCAAGAACTACGACTCGTTCGTGGACCAGATGGGCGGCACCGCGTACCACGCGCAGAACACCACGCTCGACTACTACACCCCCGCCTCCCCGTACGCCGACGCCCTGGCCAAGGCCCAGAAGGACCTGTGGACCCAGACCGTCGTGCTGCGCACCGCGTGGACCACGTGGGCGAACGCGGGCGAGCACGACCCGCACCGCTCGGTGATGAAGATCCTCGACGACCTCTCCGCCTGGGTGATCACCAACAACGTCTTCCACATCGAGGAGCACTCCGGCGACGGAGGGACGTACTACTCGTCGGACGCCGCGTTCACCCAGACCCACCCGGAGTACGGCAACCTCAACGATCTCAACAACTGGAAGAAGATCGGCGAGGCGGCGGTCAGGCGCTGGACGTCGTTCGTCGAACGCGACCTGGTCCCGGTCGCCAAGCAGGCGCTGTCCGATCTCAACAACGCCTGGATCGACGCCCTCGACCCGCTTGAGGAGACACTGGACACCAAGGACACGAACTCGCTGACCGACCAGTACCGCGGCGGCCAGGACGGCGACAACGACCACGGTTCGGGCTCGAACACCGACGACATCGGCCGCAACCTCAACGAGGCGCTCAACAACCTCAACGACGGGATCGGCAACAGCCTCACCAACCTGGGCAACAACCTCACCGGCATCGGCGACGGCCTCGACGGCATCGGGAACGGCCTGGGCGACGGCCTCAACAACCTGACCACCAACCTCGGCGCCGGGCTGAACAACCTCACCTCCAACCTGGGCGCGGGGCTCGGCAACCTGAGCGACCTCAACACGGGCCTCGGCAGCAACCTCAACCTGGGCTCGGGGCTGGGCAGCAGCCTGTCCAACCCGGGCGGCGGCACCACCCGGCTCAATCCGGACGGCACGCTCACCACGACCTACCCGGACGGCTCGGTCAGCATCTTCGACCCCACCACCGGCAAGGTCACCACCACGACCAAGGACGGCAGGTCCACCACCACCGACCTCAGGTCCGGCGAGAGCGTCACCAACCCGGACGGCAGCGTCACCACCCTCAACCCGGACGGCACCCTCACCACCACGTACCCGGACGGCACGGTCACCACGGTCGACCCGGCCACCGGCGAGGCGACCACGACCGATCCCGACGGCAACGTCACCACCACCAACCTGGGCAGCGGCCTGGGCAGCCTGAACACGAACCTCGGCGACGGTCTCGACCTCCACGACTTCGACGACCTGAACCACAACCTCGGCAGCCTCAACAGCAACCTCAGCGGGCTCGACCAGCTGTCCTCCCTGAACTCCGGCTCGGGCAACGGCACTTCGCTGGCCTCCGGGCTGGGCCTCGACGGGCTCGACAGCCTCAAGAGCCTGAACGGTGTCACCGGCATCGGCGGACTCGGCAGCGGGACGACGGGGTCGACGAACCTCGGTTCGGCCTTCGACGGGTACGACGACTCGCCGTACACATCCGGCGCGCTGGGCGCCCGGACCGGTTCCGCCGACTCCTCCGAGGCCTCGAACGGCATGCCGATGATGCCGATGGGCGGTATGGGCGGCGGCGCCCCGGGCGCGGCCGGCGGCCAGTCCGGCAACGGGGAGCGGGTCCGCAACGTCCTCAGCGAACCGGGCAACGGCGGTCCCCTGGGCGGGCGTTCGCGCCGCGCCGGGAAGAACCGGGGCACGGCGGACGACGAGGAAGAGGGCACGACGGCCAGGAGGGCCCGGGTCAGCACCAGTTCGGCGGCCTCCCCGTTCACCCCGCAGGCCGACGAGGGGCGCCGGGACGGTCGTAGGACCGAGAGTTCCGGGGCCGAGGAGCGGGCCAGCTGGCTCGCCGACGAGGACGACGAGGACGTGTGGGGCGCGGAGGAAGGCGGGGCTCCCTCGGTGATCGGACGGTGAGCGGTTCCGCCTACGAGCAGCGGCTCGCCGAGGCGATGGCCGAACTGGACGCCACCCGGGCGGCGGTGGCCCGCACGGAGGCCGAACTCGCCGGGGCGTCGGTGACGTCGCGGTCGAAGGACCGCAGTGTCGAGGTCACCGTGGGCCCGCAGGGCGAGTTGACCGGGCTGCGGTTCCTGGAGGACCGGTACCGGACCATGGCGGCCGGACAGCTCGCGGCGAGCGTGCTTGAGGCAGCGGTCGAGGCACGCGGGCTGATGGCCCGTCAGGTCATGGACGCCTTCGAGCCGTTCACCCGGCCCAGCGCGGGCGTGCCCGAGCTGACCGGGGTCGATGTCGACTGGGCGAGGATCTTCGGCTCGGGCGTCCTGGAGGACGGTCCGAGCCGCGACTCCGGGCGCCGGCGGCGCGACGACATCGGTGACGAGATCACCGAGGATCCCGAGGAGGAGCACCACCATGGCTGACGGCAACGCCTACTTCGCCGACCCCGGGCGGATCCAGGCCGGGGTGCGGCAGGTCGACGCGATCAGCTCGCTGGCCCAGGAGATGGTCCGCGACTTCACGTCCGCCGTGAACGCGACGCGGGACTGGCCCGGCCAGGACGACGACTTCGCGCGCGAGGTCAAGCCGCAGGAGAAGTCCGAGCGCACGTCGGTGACGGACACCGGCCAGGCCATCACCGACGCCGTCGTGGGCGTCGCCGACGGCACCCACGCCAACCTGCGGAACATCGTCGGCACCCAGAGCGGCGTCCTGGACGCGATCCGCGACTCCGCCGCGAACGGCCCCGGAAGGCACTGATCCGTCCATGGCCATCCACGTCTCGCCCGAGGTCAACAACCTGCTGCTCCTGCTCATCGGCGAGCGGATGCTCCAGGCGGACGAGGACAAGGCATATCAGAGCCACGAGCCCTACGACCGTCTCGGCAAGCAGCTCACCCGGCTGTCCGAGCTGATCGAGGAGTCGGTGATCGAGGTCGGCCGCTCGCTGCCGCCCCAGGTCGCCACCCGGTACGTCCGCGCGATGAACATGTTCGTCGACGACGGCGGCCGGAACTATCTCAAGGAGTTCGCCGACGAGTTGGACGTCGTCGCCCGGGGGCGGGTCGAGACGTCCATCAACATCATCGAGGCGAAGTGGCAGATCATCGCCGAGATCGTCCGGCTGCTCATCGAACTCGCCGTGATCCTGGTGATGTCGATCTTCAGCGGCGGTGCGACGGCCGGGAAGGCGGCGGTGGCGCGGGCGCAGAGCCGGGTCACCATCCTGACGATCCTCGACACCCTCGCGAAGCGCACGCATCTGATGCCGAGCCTGAGCGAGGCGTTCGACGAGGCGTTCACCACCTTCGCGGTGCGGCTGGCGCTGATCACGTTCGGGCCGGACGGGCGGCGGCCGAACGGGTTCGACTGGTCGCAGATCGTCCAGGACGCCGTGTTCGGCGGGATCACAGGGATGTTCCACGGGGCGTTCGAGGGGATCACCGACAAGCTGAAGAACTTCTTCCGGCGCACTCATCTCGACGACACGGTGTTCAAGAAGTTCGACGAGGACGTGCTGCCGAAGGTGGACCGGGGGCGGGGGTCGGAGCTGCCGTCGCCTGGGCACAACAACACCCGCGACCGGGACGGCATCGGCGACGACATCGGGGACGCGGTCACCGAAGGGGCCGCCGAGACCTTCGGCGAGTTCGTCACCGTCGGCCTGTTCACCGGGAGTTGGGCGTTCAGCGGGGACACGTTCCTGGGGGCGGCCGGGAGTGCGCTGTTCATGGGCGCGGTGTTCGCCGGGGTGGCGAAGTTCGGGTCGCAGTTCAACATCCACATGGATGTCGACGGCGCGGTGAACGACGTACGGGCGCTGGACTCGTCGTCCGTGAAGACGGGGAGTGCCAAGGAGACACCGGTCCGCGATGTCCTCAGCGAGAGCGAAGGCTCGGGCCAGGAGGGGCAGTCCGGTACTCCCGCGCCGATCTCCTCGGGTACGTCGTCGAGCGCGCCGGGCACCTCCTCGCACCTGTCCAGGAACACACCGACGACCAGCCGGGACGAGGAGAGCGACACCGCGAACCGCACCCCGGTCACCACCACCTCGGACAAACCCGCACCCTCAACTCCCGTCACCACCACGCCGGTCACCGCCACCCCGGTCACCCCCTCCCCCGTCGCCGCCCAGCACCGCGCCGTCACCCAGACCGTCCCGTTCCCGGGGCACAGCGAGGAGCTCCGTGTCCTGGACGTCGTCGGCAACGGCGACTGCTTCTTCACCTCGCTCCTCGCCGGTCTGCACCACCAGGGCCACAACTCGCCGCTGGCCGCGATGGACGTGCCGCAGCTGCGGCAGCACGCGGCGGACCGGTTCGAAGGGTCCGCGCGGTACCAGGAGTTGAACGAGCGGAACGCTCTGGACGTGCTGGTCCAGGACCTCGACAGGGACGCGTTGTCGACGGTCCTGGGCACGCCACCGCCGCGGCTGTCCCCCGAGCAGAACGAGTCGGTCGCCAACCAGCTGCGCGACAACCTCTACCGCCAGGAACTGCGCAGGCGCGCCGATCCCGCCGACCGGAGCGTCCTCGCGGACCTGAACCAGGCCACGGTCCGCGCCCTCCTGTCCGACTACCAGCCGAACATCAGCAAGGCGTCGCGCGCCGAGCGCGATCGGCTGACCGGCCAGTTCCAGGCCCCCGCGATGCGCGCCCAGCTCCGGGAAGCCCTGACCGGGAACGACCCCGAGCGGGCGGAACGGCTCTGGACCCGGCTGCTGGAGACGCGGTACCCGCGCTGGGCGCAACTGCGGCCCAGCCTGGGCGACTTCCGGGACCGCCCACTCGGCGACCTGGTCACCGACTCCCTCCGCAGCACCGACCTGTGGGCGACGCCGTTCTTCGACTACGCGCCCTCGGAGGTGGCCCACGCGCTCGACCTGAACGTCACCGTCGTGGAGCGCCGGGACGGGAACACCTGGGACTCACCCCTCAACTCCGGTGCGGGCAGCCCGGTCTACCTCCACTACAACGGCACCGACCACTACTCCGCGATCGAGAACGCCCCCGAGCGCGTACCGCAACCCGTGCGCACCCCGGAGGCACCCGCCCCCGAGACCTTCGTACGCCCGGCGACCACCAGCAACAGCCGTGCCGAGGCACTGATCACCCGTCTGCGTGGCCAGGAGGGCCTCGGTGTCGAGGAACGCACCCTGGACAGCCTCCGCACCCTGAGTTCCACGACGGTGGACGCGCTGCTCGGCAACGGGAACAGCGGGGGCAGGAGCGGTAAGGGCGGCAAGGCGGGCCCGAAGCCCCCGCAGAACGGCGAGTCGTCCTCTTCGACCCCGCCCCAGGGCGCCGCCTTCAAGAGGGTCATCACGCACCCCGGCTACGCCACCGGCGACCAGTTCGGCATCGCCGCCGCCCTGCACGGCGACCCGGACCTCCACGTCCTGGTGGACAGCGCCGCACCCGGTACGGACCACCGGGACAAGGGCCAGGAGATCGTCGACTTCTACACGGCGAGCGGCATCGACCCCGAGCGCATCCACTTCCAGCAGGGCCCGCAGACCAGGTCGGCCAAGCAGCGGTCCGAGGACATCGTCAAGGCGATCAACCACGGTGCCAAGGGCTTCGACGGCCTCAGCAAGGGCAAGCTCAACACCCTCAGCATCCCGGTGGGCTCCGGAACCACCTGGATCGGCGAGAACTTCAGCCAAACCGTACGGGACAGGGTGCGGGCCGGCTGGCACCTGGACGACGCCCACTTCTCCCAGGAGGACCAGGACAAGGTCGCCGCCTGGCTGGCCGCCAAGGGCGTCACCGTCGAGCCCGGCCGCAAGGTGATCGTGCTGTGGTCCCGCTTCAGTGGGAAACGCGGTGACATCCACGTCGAGCACGACACCAGCTATACCGGCATGAACCAGCTCCTCACCGAGATCCGGGAGCGCACGAAGGACGATCCGCCGGGCCCCGTCGTCATCATCGCGGGCGACGCCAAGGTCAACCCCGAGCGCCGGGACCACTATCCGGACCTGGCCGGCCGGCACTGGGAGAAGGGCCTGGACGTTCACGACCTCACCGACTTCTGGAACGACCGGGCCGGTGTGGCCACTTGGGGCGGCGACACCCGCACCGGACAGATGCGCCTCTACGAGTACCTGAACCGGCAGAGCGGCGGCGAGCTCAAACACCTCGGCTTCCGCAGCGGCAACCTCGAGGCCATGGCCCTCTCCGGACACAAGGTCCGCTATCTGGAGGAGCCCGGCAGCATCGGCGGCGACCGTATGGCCAAGTGGCACGAGGTCAACTCCACGTCCGCCGTGAAGACCGGCTACGAACGCATCGAGATCACCCGGCCTCCCACCCTCTCCGGTCAGATCGCCGTCGGCGCCCAGGCCGTCTGGGAAGGGAAGAAGAAGGAGTACGGCAACTCCCCGACCCCGGACCAGAAGACCGAACTGAACCAGCTGGCCGATGAGTTCAAGCACCCGCTGTGGGTGCTCGGCAAGAAGAACGCGCGGGACGCCGACAAGCCCGAGAGGGACCCCGCGAACAAGGGTTTCGTCAAGGAGGACGTCGACAGGATCGCCCAGTACCTGGTCGGCGACCCGCCCCCGGCCCCCACCCGTCTGGTCACCCGCCCCGTCACCGACGCCGACAGGCTCCGGACGCTGGCCACGGGTGACATACCGGACAGCGCCGTACAGAGCTACGGCCTCGGCGGAAGCGGGGGCCAGGCCTCGTTCTCCCCCGCCGACTGGACCCGCCGGCAGCGTCGCTACCCGACGGTGACCACCTCGACCGACTACTCGGACCACGTCCCGCAACGCCAGGTACTGGTCGGTGATCCCAAGGACATGCCCTGGCGGAACAAGAAGGTGTCCTTCTTCGCCGCGCACGGCAGGCCGACCAAGGTCGAACTCGCCCTGGACCAGCCCTACAAGGACGGCAAGCCCGACAAGGACGGCGTCCACGCGGTCACCGTCAGCGGCCGGGAGCTGGGCCGCTACATGATCCGCTGGGGTGGTCTCGGCCCGGACGGCGAGCCCATCGTCCTCTACTCCTGCTCCACCGGCGCCGCCCCCACCCACGGCGGCCTGTCGGTCGCCCAGCACGTCGCCAACGTGACCGGCCGCCCGGTGTACGCGCCCACCACCAAGGTCGGTACGGCACTGGACGGTTCGGGGCAGGTACGGCCGATCCTGGACGTCGAGTCGGAGACCGGCGAGGTCGTCCCGGGGCGGTGGGTGCTCTTCCGGCCCGAGCCGTCCGGTGCCGGCCTGACCGAACTGGCCCGCGCCGCCGGCCAGCACGAGGGCGACGGTGACCTGAGCCCCTGGGCGGCCAACCACACCCTCCAGTTCGTCCGCACCCTGCGCGGCACCACCGGCCACGGCACCGACACCGATCCCGAACTGCTGCGGGGACTCGGCGCGTTGGAGCGGCTGCGGTGGGAGGACAGAGCCGACGATACCTACCACGGCGGCCGGATGACCCCGGAACTCCTCACCGAGATCACCCGGAAGGCGTTTCGCCTGCCCGACACGGCCACGCCCACCCCGGAGCAGTACCGCGCGGTCCTCACCGCCGCCGACACTGCGGCCTCGGGTACGACGGTCGAGCAGCTCGTCGTACCGGGCGGAATCGGAACCGGAGGGCGCCCGCAGCACCCCCCGGCGGCCGGCGCGGACCAGGGCAGGACCCGGGACCCCCTGTGGGAGAGCGGGAAGGGCGAGAGCGGCAGGTCCAGGGCGAGCGGCTCCAAGCCGCCCAAGGAATCCAAGGCGGACAAGGCCGCCCGCCTCGCCAGGAAGGCGGAGCCCGATCTCCACCTGACGAAGGTCCTGCACCACCCGGGGTACGCGACCGGCGACCAGTTCGGCATCGCCGCCTACCTGATGGCCGACGAGAACCTGCATGTCGTCGTCGCGAGGGACCCCGCGAACCCGCGCGACCGCAGCGCCGACATCGCCGCGTTCTACCGGGCCGGCGGTATCTCCGACGACCGTATCCACGAAGAGGTCGTCACGCCCGAGTCCGACGGTGACGCGCACGCCCTGCGGATCTTCAACCGGCTCAACGCCGAGGCCCTGGGCGACAAGGAGCTGTCGAACAGCAAGCTCAGGTCCCTCGTCCTCGGCGTGGGCGGGGGCACGGAGTGGGTCACCGACCACTTCGCCCCGGAGGTGCGGGCGAAGGTCCGCGAGGGCTGGCGTCTGGACGACGACCGCTTCACCGAGGAGGACCAGGCCAAGGTCGCCGCCTGGCTGGCCACCAAGGGCGTCACCGTCGACCCCGGACGCAAGGTGATCGTCCTGTGGTCCCGCTTCAGCGGCAAGCGCGGCGACGTCCACGTCGAGCACGACACCAGCTACGCCGGTATGAGGCAGCTCCTCGACGGCATCAGGGAGCGTACGAAGGACGAGGATCCCGGTCCGCTGGTCATCATCACGGGCGATGCCAAGGTCAACTCCCAGCGCCCCGACCACTATCCGGAGATGGCCGACAAGCAGAGACGGGCCGGTCTGGAGGTGCACGACCTCACCGACTTCTGGAACGACGAGGCGGGCGTGGCCACTTGGGGCGGCGGCGACCGCGCCGGCCAGATGCGGCTCTTCGAGTACCTGAATCGGCGCAGCGGGGGCGACCTCAAGCACCTCGGCTTCCGCAGCGGCAACCTCGAAGCGATGGCCCTGTCCGGGCACAAGGTCACCTACCTGGAGGAGAAGGACAGTTTCGGGGGCCCTCGCATGGCCAAGTGGAACTCCGGCAATCCCAAGGCCAAGGCCACGCTGAAGACCGGCTACGAGCGCCTCGTCATCGACCGTCCGCCCACCCTCTCCGGCCAGTTCGCCGTCGAGAAGCTGCGCGAGTTGGAGCGGAAGGAGAAGGAGTACGGCAGGAAGCCCGACGATCCCGTGCAGGCGGCCGAACTCAAGAACCTGATGGACGACTTCAAGCACCCCAAGTGGGTGCTGGGCAAGACCAACAACCGGGAGGCGGACAAACCGGTGAAGGAGTCGGCGGTGAGGGGCTTCGCCCCCGAGGACGTCGTCAGGATCACCGGCGAACTCCTGGGCCCCGCCCCGACGACGACCGCCGAGACCCCCGCCCACGGGGCGCTCACCGAGGGCATCGGCAACACCGTGTACACCAGCGGCGACCCGCGCTTCACCGAGTCGGCCGTCATCGGCAACGGCGACTGCTTCTTCCAGTCACTGCTGGACAGCGCCCGGCTCCAGGACCCGACGGCGCCGCCGGTCGGCGCGAGCGTGCGGGATCTGCGGGACCGGGCGGCGGACGGGTTCACCGGCACGGCCGAGCACACGGTGCTCAACGAGTCCGACGCCCTCGACGAGCTGACCCGCGACCTCGACACCGCCACGCTGCGCCGGATCCTCGGCGGCCCACTGCCCACCCTGTCCGCGCGGGAACTTACGGCCATCGATGAACGGCTCATCCCCGACATGTACCGGGCGGAGCTGCGCCGCCGTACCGCCACCGCCGACCACGCCGTCCTCGCCGACCTGCCCTTGGCGGCGGTACGGGCCCTGCTGCCCGGCTACCGCCCCGACCCGGCGGACGCCCCGGCAGCCCGACGAAACCGGCTGACGGACGAGGCTCGACGCGCGATCCTCCGGCCGCAGCTCCGGGCGCTGCTGGACCAGGACGGCCAGGAGGCCGAGAGTGCCTGGAACGCGCTCCTGGCCGAGGCCTACCCGAGGTGGGCCGGGACCCGGCCGCAGCCGGCCACCGTACGCGGGCGCGGGGCAGGCGATCTGGCCGCCAAGGCCATCCGGGACGTGAACCTGTGGAACACGCCCTTCTTCGACCACGCCCCCGGCCTGGTCGCGCAGGCCCTCGGCATACGGCTCGTGGTCGTCCGCACCGACGGCGTCCCGGACCAGGAGTACAACCCGGGCGGCGCCCGGACCGTCCACGTCCTCTACAACGGGCGCGACCACTACTCGGCGCTGGCTCCCGCGGAGGGCGGCGGCGAGGAGACCGAGGGGCCCCGGGGTTCGGCCGAGACCGAGACCACCACCCCCCTGGCCGACCACGACGACTCCGTACCTCCCCAGGACCTCACCGACCTCGTCACCTTCCTCCGCGCCCAGGCCCCCGACACCACGGACCGCACCCTCGACACGCTCCGCCGCCTCACCCCCGACACCCTCACCGCCCTCCGTGCCGCCCGCCTGGAGACACCCCCGCCGCCACGCAGACGAGACGCCGAACCCCCGGGCCCCGCCGACCCGTTCGCCGACATCGAGGCGGAGCTGGACACCCACCGTCCGCCCCGCCTGGACCGCTCCCTCCTGCCCCCGCCGCCCGCCGAGGGCATCGTCGCCTTCACCGACGGCAGCACCCTCCCCGCCCACCTCGACGACGGGACGTACGGCCACAGCAGGCCCCGTCTGCGGGGCACCGACCAGGTGGTGCGGGAGATCGGCGACCGGGCCGCGCTCCCCGAGGACGTGCGGGCCCGCCTGGACCGGGCGCTGCGCGCCACCCCGCAGGCCTTCCACGGGGACGGCTGGCTGTCGCCGCCGTTCACCGACTCCCGCGGCCGGGCCAGGGTGATGCGGGTGCGGACCCGCCCGCACGGGGCGTGGGAACGGTTCACCGACGCGCACGGCCAACCGGTCAAGGTGGACGCCGGGCACCGCAGCCAGGTCACGTCGGGTCCGAGCAGGACCGTGACCCAGACCAAGAAGCTCGCGGGCGCGCTCCCGATCGGGCCCCCGGCCGGTCCGGTGGCGTACGGCAGGGTCGGTGGCGCGGTCGGCTACGGGCGGTCGTACGACTACGCGCTCCAGGACCAGACCCTCAGCCAGGTGGAGACCCGCCGGCTCGACGGCTCCCATCTGCACCTGGACGACGTGCAGTACGAGGTCTCCTTCGAGGGCGCCCCGACCGCCGACCGCAAGGACCGGTTGCCGCGCGGATTCGCCACCGGCGAGGGCCACTTCACCTTCGGTGTCCGAGGCGGCCTGTCCCTGCGCCTCCCGGACGGCGAGACCAGGCCCGGCGAACCGGGCCCGGTGCCGCGCACCCTCGCCCTGGGCCCGGCGAGCGACTACCGCCTGGTGCACACCGAGGGCTACGGCCCGGTCGACGCGATCCGCACATGGGCCCTGGCCAAGACCGGTGCGCGGCCCGGAAGTTCGGCCCATCAGGAGATCTCCGGTTTCTTCAGCACCGAGACCTTCCACCGCATGGCCGACCGCCTGGCCCACGGCAGGGTCCCCACCCGCGCGCTCGTCGGCGAGGACCGCTCGCGTTCGCCGCTCGGCGCCTTCGTCGTGGAGAAGGTGGTCCCGGGCCGGGCCGAGCTGCTGAGCGAGACCGAGGCCGCCGAACTGCGCAACGCCGTCCAGCAGACCGTGAAGAACGAACGCGGCCTGTCGAAGTCGTACGGCTTCGAGGTGAGCGCCGCCCTCGGCCCGAGCGCCGACCTCACGACCGGCGGACTCGCCGCTCCCCGGCTGATGTTCGCCGCCGTCGGCCGGTACGCGCGCGGTGTCACCTCCGGGCAGGTCTTCGGCGGTTCGGGCGGCCGGAAGATCGTCGGCCGGGCGAAGAAGGTGCCGACGGAGCTCTACAAGGTGCGCAAGACCGTCTGGGTCCGGCGGACCGGCGACGCGGACGCCACACCGTTCGAGACGTGGAGCCTGGACCGGATGACCCGCACCGAGGCGCGGCGGCTCGCGGGCTGGAACGACGGCACGACCCTGCGCAAGGAGCACGACAACGCGCCGCAGCCGCCCGTCTATCTCACCGCCGACAACCCGGCGGTCCTCGGCATGGCCCGCCCCGAGACCTTCACCCGGGGCGGATCCCCCACGCTGCTCCAGGAGTTCACCGACCAGGTGATCCGGACCGCCGCCGACCGCCATCCCGATCTCATCGCCCCGCTCGACGAGTTGACGGCCCGGACCGGGCGGTGGAGCGACCCCGACCGCTACCGGATCGCCCTCGCCAACACCCTCGCCGTCATCGACTCCCTGTCCCACCACAGCGTGGCGGGCGGCCTGGAGGCGATCGTCACCACCGGCCTGCGGATCACCCTCACCGGCTCCGGCCGCTTCGGCCGCTCGCACCGCCATCTCTGGATCGACGGCCGGCTGAGCGACCGCCGTTACGAGGGCACGCAGAACGACCTGATCCTGCGCGGCAGTTCACCCGGCACCGAACGCCTCGACGGTTCGCGGAGCGGGACCCGCACCCTGGAGACCGGCTTCGACGCGGGCCTCGCCATCCGCGACAAGGACCGGGACCAGACCGGCACCCCGAAGAACCTCGGCACCCTCACCGTCGGACCCCGCTGGGCCTGGGGCAAGGGCCGCAAGACGGGATACGGCTCCACGGCGTCGCACGAAGGACTCGCGGTCAGCGCGCTCCCCTCCCATCTGCACAGCTACCGGCTGGAGTTGACGGCGAAGAGCGGCGGCTACTGGCGCCCGCGCAACCTGTGGCGCGGGCTGCCCTCCTTCGGGCTGCTCGGCACCGGGCTGTTCGTGCGCGGGGAGACGGAGACCGACCTGATCGGCGGGCGGGCGACGACCGGCGCGGTACGAGGGCGGGTGCTGCTGTCGGTGCCGGACGAGCACACGCCGAGGTCCTCTGACGCACTGCCGGCCCCGGCAGACCCGGTGATCACGGAGTTGGCGGGGCAGGAGGCCGCCGAGATCGCCAACGGGCGGGCCCCGCACGAGGATCCGTTCGGCGACCATCCCTACCAGACAGTGAGCGTCGGCGGGCACAGGGAACTCGGCGAGGCCGTCGAGCAGGTCATGGGCGCCGCGTCCCGCGGTTCCTGGCACTTCGCCCGCCATGGTTCCCCGGCGCACGATGCGATGGTGCGCCCCTTCCAACCCCAGTACCTGGCGGCCGAGTTCGACCAGACTTCGGGGCCGGGCGGCTCCCTCGTCGGCGGCCTGTTCGGCAAGGGCCCCTACATCAACCGGCTCGGGGACCTCGTGCACCGCACCCGGGTCGTCCGCCCGGTCGTCGTCTCCAAGCCGGTCAAGGTGGAGACCGAGCAGACCCTGGGCAGCGACACCCAGTCCTCCGGGGCGGTCACCACGAGCACGTCCTTCACCGTCACGGGCGGCGGCGGATACGGTGCCTCGCACCCCGTCGGGCCATCACTGGCGGGGTCGTACGGCTTCCTCGGCCGCTGGGGCCGGATGCGCGGCACCACCCACACCGTCACCCGGACCGTGACCTCCGAAATCGACCGGGACGACGAGAACTTCAAGGTCCTGGTGTCCGGCGACACCCGCCACGACGTCGTCGCCTCCTCACGCACCGACGGCGTCCTCTCCCCGGCGTACGACGTCCTGGCCCGCTTCCGCGGCGGCTGGGTCGGCAGGCAACTGACCTTCGCCTCGGACTGGTTGGGTCATCTGCCGGAGAAGGCCGCGCACCGGCTGGGCCTGCTGGGGGACAAGCTGGGCGAGGTCCCCCGGTACACCGCGCAGAAGTGGTCCCGGCCCAACTGGCTGCGCGCGAACCCCTTCGGCTCGTACCCGGTCAACTCCCTGGACACGACGGCGGTGCTGGCCGACTTCGACGCCCGACTCCGCGCACTGAACGCGGACGACGCGAGCCGTGCGCGGGTCCGGTCCCTGGTCACCCCGCGGGCCGTGCGCGCGCTGCGGGACCGGATGACGTCCGCCGCGGGGGCCACCGCGCCGGCCCGGGTCGGACGGCTCAACCTCGGGAAGGTCCACTTCGGCGGGCGCACCGGCTCGCTGAAGGTCGAACTGATCGAGGGGGTCGAGGAGTTCGACGGCCTCGATCACAGTACGACCTTCCAGGACACCCGGGTCGCCGCCGAGACCGTGGAGAACAGTGCGGTGGCGGGGAGCGGCTGGGGCGGGGGACTCGCGGTCGGCGAGGGCATCCGCACGGGGGCGGGCGGAGCGCCCGCGTCCGGGCCGACGGTCACGACGTCCGGGTCGGTGGACCGGACGACCGGCACCGCTCGGTCCACGGCGCGCTGGAAGTCGTACGTCTTCTATCCGAACGAGCCGCACGCGGAGTTCGTGACGCCGTATCGGATGCGGTTGACGCTGACGCTCGACGACGGGCGTCGGGTGGAGAGCGTGGAGGACGTCGGACGGCTGCGGGAGCAGGTGCCGTTGAGTCTGACCACGCCCATGGGGGCGGCCCCGGCTGTTCCCGCTGTCGATCCCCTCGCGCCCCCGGACCTGGCCCCCGGCACTCCGGAGGTCACCGTCTGGGACCGGGGCACGGTGACACCCGAGGCGGTCGACAGGTGGCGGGCGGACGGGGCGGGGTTCACTCTGCCCTCGAACGGGTTCCAGGTGCGGCGGCTCGTCGGCCGGGACACCGTGCACACCGCCGCCGAGGTGGCGGTGGCCAAGGCGTACGGGGTGGGGGCCGCCGCCGGTTCCGGCCGGCTGTCCGGCGACGCGCTGGCGAGCGCCCGTACGGCTGCCCGCCGCACCCCGCTGACCAGCCCCGGCAGCGCCTCGTCGCTCGCCCTCGACGGCGGTACCGGGGACGCCTCCCTGGCCGCCTTCTTCGGCGACGCGTTGACGCCGGGTGGGCATCAGGTGGCCGGTCTGGTGGATCCGTCGGTGGCCGGTGCGCACGGGGAGTTCCGGCTGTACGCCCGGCCCGACCTCAGCGGCGCCACGCTGTTGACGGTGGCTCCGGAGAGCACGATGGAGAGCGCCGAGCGGGAGACCGACGCGTCGGAGGTGTCGGTGGGCCGCGGCGAGGCCCAGGACTCGGCGCTCGGCGGGCAGGCCGCGGTGACCGCGGGGGCGGCGAGCAGCGTGGTTCCCGGGGGCACGGGCACGCTGGGGAACGCGGGGGACACCGATACGGCGAAGGCAGCCGGGGCTGACGGCGTCCAGTCCAACGTCAAGCCGAAGACCGGGCGTTCGTTCCTGTTCGCGATCCCGACGGACTGGCTGGGGGTCGCCGAGGTCGAGCACGACGTGAAGGACAGCGCCGTGGGGGCCTTGTTCGGCAGGGCACTTGGTCCCTTCGGGCGGGTGCGGCCGGGGCCGCAGGCCGTGGAGACGCGGGGGCAGGTGCTTGCGTGGGTGCGCGAGGACGAGGCTCGGCGGCTCGGGCTGATCGGCGAGGCGAGTTTCCCGGCGAAGGTGTCCGACGCGTGGTCGAAGGTCTCCGCCGCGAGTACCGCTTGGGTTGACGCGGACAAGGCGTACTGGGCCACCCGGCGGGAGTTGGGCGAGGTTCGGGAGCGGCGGGATGCCGTGGCGCGGGAGGCGGCGGAGGCTCGGCGCGGGCTCGCGGAGGCCGAGGCGGCGGTCACGGCGGGCGGGGACTCGGAGACCGGCGGAGCCACCGCCGCAGGGGGTTTTGCGGAGGCCGTCGCCGAGACGGTCGTGGATCCCGAGGTGCTGGCTCCGCTGCGGGCCGCCGTGGCGGAGGCGGAGGACCGGCTGCGCGCCGTGGAGAAGGAGCAGCGGGCGCTGTCGGACGGCCTGGCGGACCGGCTGACGGCGGCCGAGGAGGCGGCGAAGACGTTCCACGGGGTACGGGCGGCGACGGACCGGCTGACGCGGTGGCACCGGTTGCCTGCGCAGGACACCGGGGCCGGGGCCGGCTCACAAGGCGGGCCAGAGAAGCGACACGGAGTCGAAGAACCCCCCGCGCCCGTTCACGACGCGCCCGCGCCGACCGAGAAGGCCACGCCACCCCGCTACACCGAGTCCACGGACGGCACGCTCACCTCCCCCTCCGGCACCCGGCACACCCTCCTCGACGTACCGGAGGACGGCGACGGCTTCTTCCACGCGCTCGCCGAAGGCCTGCACCGTACGGCCGCCGGACTGCCCGCCGGCATCCCCCTGACCGGCCGCACCGACCTCGTCACAGCACTGCGTGGTGACCTGGCCACCGCCCTGGAGTCCGACAGCCACCAGGACCTGCTCGACCTCACCGTCCCCGACCGCCACGACACCTTCACCGACGCCGAACTCGACGCCGCCGGGGCCGACTTCGGCACGGGCACCCCGGAGTCCCGCGAACTGCGCGACACGAAGGGCCGGTTCCCCCTGTACGGCACCCTGCCGACACCCCGGCGCCAGGCCCTGGCCGCCGCCCAGATCCGCCGCCCCGGCACGTCCGACGCGAACGCCGGGTGGGACCACGGCGCCGCCGACCTCCTCCCGGCCCTGGCCGCACGGCACTTCGGGGTCACGGTGACGGTCGTACGGGAGGACGGAGGGTTCCAGGACTTCACGCCGACGGCAGGGGAGGCGGACGGCGCCGACCGGGTCGTACTGCATCTGAAGGACCGTCACTACCGGCTGGCGATACCGCAGTACACGGGTGGTGCCGGGCCGTGGACGGACCGGCCTCCACTGCCCGCCCCCGCCCCCGCCCCGGCCTCGGAGACCCGACGACCGTCACCTCATGCAGGACCCACCCGTCCCGCCCACGCCGTCGCGCCCTGGACCGCCCGCCCCGGTTCCACCGGCTGGCGTCGCGACCCGGACGCGGGCACCGGCACGCTCACCGCCCCGGACGGCACGGTCCACGACCTGGTCGAACCGGCCGGTGACGGCAACAACTTCTGGGCCGCGCTGGCCGGTCACGACACGCGGGTCACCGGCGCCTGGAACGGGCCGCTCCCGTCGAGCGCGGTCCTCGACCGTACGGCGCCGTTCACGGCGCGGGAACTCGCGGACGCCGGGGAGACCCTGGGCCACGACGGACGGCCCCGGGTCCGCTTCCACGCCACGGCGGGCCGCGTCCCGGACGACGTCGGCCTCACCGCGGAGCAGGAGGAGAGCCTGATCCGCGCCCAGTTGAGCGCGGCGCGGCGCTGGGACGGCGCGACCACCGGGACCGCCGCCCGGATGGCGGCCGACGCCACGGGGAGCACGGTCACGATCGTCGCCGAGGACGGCTCGGCCCGGTCCTTCCCGCCGGCCGGGCGCGCATCCGACGGCCGTGCGGTCACCCTGTACCAGCGGGGCGGGGAGTTCCTGCTGGCGCGGCCCCGCCCACCGGCCGGGATCAGCGCGGACGACCCGGCGTTCCAGTCCCTGAAGGTCGGTCGCGCCGACGCGCAGGGGCTCACGGTGGGCACCAGCGCGAGCACCTCGTGGGCGCTCATCCCGGACGAGCCGCTCACCGTCGCCGAACTCGACCTCGGCAAGGAGGACTTGGCGAGGCTCTTCCAGCGGATCGGCCACCGCCTCGGTCCGGCGGTCACGCCGGCGACGGCGCGGCGGGAGTACGGGATGCCCGAGAAGAACTTCGGCAAGTTCCGGCGGATGGCCCGCGAACGGGGTCTCGTGATCGACGTGCGCCCCACCAACCCGACGGCCGCGAAGTGGCTGGACGCGGGCATGCTGCCGAAGCCTCAGGAGATCAAGGCCAAGACGATCAACAACCTGGACGTGCGGCTGGGCGCCGACCCGCAGAACGTCGGCCTGGTCGGCTACTTCAGCCCCACCCTCCTGGACCGCACCGCCGCCGACACCGACGACACGGCCTGGGAGCAGGTGACGGACCGGTATACGCAACGGCAGCGCGAGTTCGAGCAACTGGCCGATACCATGCGGGCGTTGGAGGAGGCGGGTCGTTTCCGGGTCCGGGACGGCCTGGTCCTGGGCCGCGCGGACGACTCGTCGGACGGCTCCTTCAAGGCCATCACGGGCGACCACGACATCTTCGACCTGGCGACCCCGGGAGGCGGACGTCTGGACACGCCGGCATACGACTCCACCGTCGAGGCGATGACCCACAACGACATGGCGGTCATGCACGGCGCGCATCTGTACTGGCGGGCGCCCCGATCGCCGTTCAGCGAGGGCGTGTTCAGCAAGATCGTGGCGTCGCACGGCCCGGACGGCGAACCCCTGATCCGCTTCCGCCCCGAGAACGACAACGCCCGCCTGGTCCACTACACGCCCTCGCCGGGACCGGCGCCACGCCCCGACATCCCGGTGATCCCGGCGCACCTGGTACAGACACCCCGACCACCCGTAGCCGACGCATCCCACGACCACGACGACGCGGAACCCAGCAGGAGCAGTACGTGAAGAGCAGCGAGGAAGGGCGGGCGTCGCAACTCCCGCCGAACATACCGCCCTTGCCGGAGGACGTCCGGGAGGCGGCCCGGCTCGCCCCCGACCACTGGCTCGGTGTCGTCGACCCCGGCTGGCGGGGCGAGGGACCACCGCCGCACTGGGCCGTGGTCGGCGAGTGGCGGTCCGGGGTCTCGGGCGAGGTCGAGGAGTGGCAGCCCAACGAGGAGTACCGGCCCTCCCCCGCCTCCCTCGGCTGGCCCGATCCGACGGATCCGGTGGACGCGGCCGTCCAGGCGGCGGTCACGGGATACGCCCCGGTCTCGGAGGCGCTCCTCGCCCTGGCCGGGGCGGAGGTCACCTTCCTGCGCAACACCGACGGCGACCCCCAGCCCCTGACCTCCCCGGACGGCACCCCCACGCTCCCGGTCTTCACCTCACCCGCCCATCAGCCCTTCACCATCTCGCTCACCCACGACACCCTCCCCGCCACCGTGCTGGCCGCCTACGGCCTGACCCTCACGGTCAACCCGGCGGGACCGGCCTGTCTGGTGGTGACGGCTCGGGAACTGCTGGAGGCAGCGCCGGACGGCGCGCCCGAGGCGTCCGACCCTGTCGAAGACCCCACCGTGCCCGAGCCGGCCGACGCGGACGACACCCCCAGGGCGCCCACCATGTCCCTGGTCTCCGGTGCCGCGGAAGCCCTCGCCGCACCGGGATCCGGCGGCTCCCGGGGCAAGGGGGAGACCTCGTGACCACCTCACCCGAGGAGCCGACAGCCGAGACCTCACCGACCGAGACCGAGCCGCTCCTACCGGAAGCCACCCAGCCGCAGTCCACTCCGCCGGAATCCACCCCGCCGGATACGACCCGTCCCTCCCAGCCACCGTCGCTGTCCCTCCCCCGCCGCCAGAAGGGCCCGTCGGCGATCGCCGAAGCCGCCGCCGCGGTCGTCGCCGGCGGGTCGCGGGCCGAGTCCTCCGCAGCGCCCGACCCCGCCGACGCGACCGGGGACGACACCGAGTCCCTGCCCCGGATGTCCGCGGCCGCAGCGGAGTTCGCCGCGCTCACTGCCGGGGAACCGGACCGGGCACCCGCCCCGCACCACGTGAGCCCGAGGCCCTCGCCCCGACGCGCGAGCCGGCCGGCCGCCGCTCCCGGCTCCACGGCGGTCCCACACGCCGGCACCTGGTCCGCCACCGGCACGACAGCCACCCCCCGGCCCGTCCCCGCCACTCCCGGCCGTCCCCGCAAAGCCCTCCTCGCCGGTGCCGCCCTCCTGGGAGCGCTCCTGATCGCCGTACCGTTCCTCCTGTTGGACGTCGGCGACGGCGACCGGAAGTCCACGGGGGCGGACGGCACCGGAGACACCGTCCTCGGCGACCACTGGACCGGCGACGCGGTCGGCACCTTCGGGACCGCCTCCCCCACCGACGGCTCCCCCTCCGCCCGCGCGTCCGCGAACGAGGTCACCGGACGGACCGTGGACCAGAAGGAACAGGACAAGGACTCCCCCTCACCCGACAGCCGCGCCACGCAGACCGCGGCCGACCAGCAGGCGGACCCCGCCTCCACGGCCAAGGCCCCCGCCCCCACCGGCGTCCGCATCCGCGGCCACGGGTCCGGTCGTTGCGTCGACGTCACCGGCGGCGGCACCGCCGAGCGCACCCCGCTGCAGATCTGGGACTGCTCGGGCGCGGCCCGGCAGAGCTGGCGGTTCGCCTCCGACGGCACGGTCCGCGCCCTGGGCATGTGCATGGACGTCGACGGTGGTTCCCGCGACGACGGGGCCCGTGTCCAGCTGGTCTCCTGCAACGGCACCGGTGCCCAGCAGTTCCGCCTCAACGCAGCCCACGACCTGGTCAACGTCCAGGCCGACAAGTGCGTCGACGTCAAGGACGTGGCCACCGGCAACGGCGCCCGGCTCCAGCTCTGGTCCTGCACCGGCGCGGACAACCAGAAGTGGAGCACGGCATGACCACCGACCCGAGACAGAAGGACACGATGACGGCCGCTACCCCCGAACCGACGGCGACCGCGACGGCGACCCAGGCCGGAACCGACGCGGAGTCGGAGGCCGAGAGCACACAGACCCGGCACCCCGGGACGGCCGCGTCGCCGGCCACCGCAACGGCAGAAGCGGCACAAGCGGCGCCCGAGCCGGAGGCGGCGGTACGACCTTCCGCCGCCCCGGACACCGAAACCGAACCCGAGACCGAGCCCGCCCCCGCGTCCGAGACCCACGCGTCCGCCGACGTGGGCACGGCTACCGACACAGACACGGAAGCCGACACCGACACCCTCCCCGACGAGGAAGAACACCCCGACTCCACCACCGCCGAGACCGACCCCGCCCGCCCCCGCAAGGCCCTCCTCGCGGGCGCCGCCATGGCCGGTGCCGTGCTCATCGCCGTCCCCTTCCTCGTCAACACCGGCAGCGGCGGCGAGGAGCACCGCGCCGCCCGCACCGACACCCTCGCCGACACGGTCCTCGGCGGCCCTGCCGACCAGGAGGTCCCCGGGGTCTTCGGCACGGCAAGTCCCTCCCCCGGCAGCCACGCCTCGCCCGGCCGCAACACCAACGGCGAGCAGGGCAAGGGCGGTTCGGGTGCCGTCGCGAACCCCGGCACGGCCGGCGGCGGTTCTGCCACCACGGGCGGCGGCTCGGGCGGTGGGACGTCCGGCGGGGGAAAGCAGTCCTCGACGCAGAAGTCCGGCCAGTCCGCGACCGGTTCGGGTACGAAGTCGAACTCCGGCTCGTCCAGCACGAGTTCCGGCACGAGTTCCGGCACCGGCAAGAGCAGCACGACGACGACCACGACCACCCCCACGGTCACCGCCGTAGCGATCCGCGGCTACGCCTCGGGCCGCTGCGTCGACGTGACCGGCGGCTCCGCCAAGGACGGCACGCATCTCCAGATCTGGGACTGCACCGGGGCGTCCTGGCAGCAGTGGAAGTTCATGTCGGACGGCACGGTCCGCTCGATGGGCAAGTGCATGGATGTGGCCTGGGGTTCGACCGCGAACGGCGCGGTGATTCAGCTGGCGAACTGCAGCGGCAACCAGGCCCAGCAGTTCCGTCTGAACTCCTCGCACGATCTGGTGAGCGTCAAGGCCGACAAGTGCGTGGACGTCAAGGACAAGCTGACGGCCAACGGCACCCCGCTCCAACTGTGGTCGTGCACCGGCAACGGCAACCAGAAGTGGGGCAAGGCCTGACCTCCCTCTCTGCTCGGCCTCTCGGACACCTCCGACGACACCCGCGACCTCGTCCGCAGCCGGGCGGCGGGCGACGAGCGCGCCACTCTCGCCCTGGACGTCTTCACTCATCACTGCCGCCGCGGCATCGCTGCGATGGCCGCGTCCCTCGACCGGCTCGACGCCCTGGTCTTCACCGGGGAGATCGGCGAAGACCAGCCCGAGGTCCGCGAAGAGGTATGTACCCGGCTCACCGCCCTCCGCCTGACCGGCGGCCTGCGCACGCCCCACGACGCGAGCCGTCCGGCAATCGTGAGCGGGTCAGGGGCGGAAATACCGGTCGTGGTCGTACCCACCGGAGAGGCCCAGCAGATCGACCACGAGACCCGAGCCCTTCTCCGCGGCCTGTGAAGCGCATGCCGCCTTCCGCCCGCCTCGTCGCGCCGCCTCGTCACATTCATAGGAGAAGTGCGAGAAGGTCGTGACCGGCCGGTACCACACCGCTACCGCTCCTACTGGCCCGGCTCTCAGTGGCGCCGTTCCCATCCCGTCAGCCCACGTGGGCAGGGCTATGTCGGCGGAAGGCCGCGAATGCCTGGGTAGCGTTCCAAGACGTGTGTCGGCGGGCTACTGCAGCCAGACCGACCCGCTGCGCCCACCCCGGGTCTCCGCGGTCAGCGCTCCCGCCCGCCCAGGATGATCTTCCAGACGCGCGTTGCCACCTGCAGATTGAGCCGAGTGTCCACATCCGCCAGGTCGCGGTCGCTGATCTCACGGATGCGCTGCAGCCGGTAGCGCAGGGTGCTGCGGTGGACTGTCAGCATGGCGGCCGCATCGTCGTAGTTGCCTCCGCAGTCGAAGTAGCGCGAGAGCGTCTCCACCAACTCGGTGTCGTGCCCCGCGTCGTAGTCGATCAGCTGGCCGAGCCACTCTCGCACGAAGCCTTCGAGCTCCCGGAGATCGTTTCCGGGCCCCAGGATCCGGTACAGCCCGAGCTCGTCGAAGAACGTCGTCCCGCTGCGCTGGAGGGAGTTCTGCCGCACCTCCAGAGCCCGCAATGCCTCCTTGTAACAGCGAGGAACCCCGTCTGGGGAGTCGCAGCGGGTGCTCACCCCGATCGCTCCGCCGGGCGTCCCCAGCTCACGGGCCAACGCCGCGTACACGGCATCGTCGTCAGGCCTCGCTTCGGTCAACAGCACCATCCGGTCGCCGCGACGGGTGATCAGCGGCCGGGTCGCCGTGGTAGCCGTCGCTTGCTCGACGGCACGGGTGAAGGAGCTGGCCGCGGCGTTGCCCGGCCAGTGCACCACGATCACGTAGTGAGTACGTTGCAGGTCGTGGCCGACGGCTTCAGCCCGGGCATAGGCGCTCGTCTCGTCAGTGCCCTCCAGCAAGTCGTCGATCAGCTGGCGACGCAGCCGCAGTTCCACCTCGGCGAGTTCGCGCATATGTACGAGCTCCTGGGCAAGCGCCCGCTGGGCGTGATCCAAAGCGAACACGGTGTGCTCGTCGGCTGTCGCCTCGGGGTCCTCGACGGCGAGTACACCGAGGACGTCGCCGCGTGGCCGGGCCAGGGCGATCAGCCGGTCCTTGACTCTGACCGGGCCCTCCTTGCGCGCGACCTGGCCCAGCATCTCTTCCTGGGAGGTCGTGGACCGTACCGGGTAGGGGTCTGGCCGGTCGGGACCGGCCCAGGACTTCAGGTTGCCGAACCGGTCCTCGATGAGCGCCGACAGCCCGGTGAGCTCGTGCAGCGCTTGGGTGATGGCGTCCTCGCCGCCGCCCCGGGCAGCGACACGGGCGAGAGCCTCGTGCACGGCCTTTTGCCGGTGCAGCTCGGAGCGCACTGTGTCCAGCTTCCGCAGTGCGGTGTCCCGTTCAGTGCGCAGGCGGCTGAGTTCGCCGGCACTGGTGGCGTCGTGCGGGACTGTCAGTGACAGGGCCGCCGATGTGAGTTCCACGAGGGTCGAGAGGAGGAAGTGTCCCTGCTCATCGGGCTCGGAGTGTGAGGAGACCACGAGGTAGCCGAGCAGACCGCCGGCCTCGCGCAGGCCGAATGCCCAGGTCCAGGACCGCCCTGGAATGGATACGGAACCGTCAGCCTCGCCCAACTCCTTCATCCCGGTGTCGTCGACCGTGGGTGCTCCCACGCCGTGTCCGGGGGCGTGGGAGAAACCGTCGTCCGTCGCGAGGTATGCGGCCTCGGCGTGGTAGGGACCAAGGGCACTGACGTGCTGCATGGCCAACCGCACGATCTCATTCTGCTCCGCGCAGTTGAGCAGGGCGTGGGACAGCACCAGCAGCCCGTGTGGGTCCAGCGCCGCGAGCGGACGGTCGGAGACGTGAGGGGAAAGCGTCCGTGACGGATGGGAGGCCATGGACACTCCGTTCTCCTCCGGTCATCGGAGGCGATCGAGCGAGTCGTGGGATCCACGCCGGTGCGAGTCCCGCGTACCCAACCTAGGCAAGGTCATCCGGCTTGTCGGGATTTGGCCTTGTTCTCGTGGACCGACCGACCGCGTCGATTTCTGACCTGTCGGGTGTAGGCGGAGCGCGCTGCTCTCTTGCAACTCTGGGCCTGTCAGGGATCGCCGGGGCGCACCGGTGGCTGTGGCAGGAAGGACTGGCTGATGAACGAGCAGGTCCGCAGGACCATCGCTTCCTACACGACCTACCAGGAGGCGGAACGCGCCGTCGATCACCTGTCCGATCAGGGCTTTCCCGTCGAGAGGGTGGCCATCATCGGGCAGGATGTGCGATTGGTCGAGCAGGTGGCCGGCCGCCTGGGATATGGCGGGGCCGCCCTGCAGGGTGCGGCGAGCGGCGCCCTGCCCGGCGCACTGATCGGGTGGATCTTCGGGCTGCTGGACTGGCTGAACCCGGTCGTGTCGGGACTGCTCCTTGCCCTGTACGGCCTGGTTTTCGGGGCACTCGTCGGCGCTCTGCTCGGTCTGCTGGTGCACACGGCCCAGCGCGGCCGCCGGGACTTCGCCTCGGTGAGCTTCATGCAGCCCAGCCGGTACGACGTCGTCGCCGACGAAGCGGTTGCCGACGAGGCGGTGCAGATGCTGGCCGAGTTTCCCAGCTGGACCGGCGCCGGCACAAGCAGCGGCGCCTGGAAGAGCAGCCGCCCGCCGGGCGGCCCCACCGTCACCTGAGCGAGTGCGGAAGACCGGGCGCGACTCCGACGCGAGCGGGGCCGCCCCTCGCGGAAGGAATTCCTCATGGCCAAGGCAGTAGGCATCGACCTGGGCACCACGAACTCGGTGATCGCCGTCTGGGAGGGCGGCGAGCCGACCGTCGTCCCCAACAGCGAAGGCAACCGCACGACGCCGTCCGTGGTGGCCTTCACCGATACCGGAGAGCGCCTGGTGGGCCAGCTGGCCCGGCGGCAGGCGATCCTCAACCCCAAGGGCACCATCTACTCGGCCAAGCGGTTCATAGGCCGGCACTTCGACGAGATCTCCGAAGAGGCCAAGGCCGTCGCGTACGACGTGGTCGAGGGAGACGGGGGCGCGGCCCGCTTCAAGGTGCGCGACAAGCTCTACGCGCCGGAGGAGATCAGCGCGCAGGTGCTGCGCAAGCTCGCCGACGACGCCTCCAAGCAGCTGGGAGAGCGGGTCACGGAAGCGGTCATCACGGTGCCCGCCTACTTCAACGACGCCCAGCGCACCGCCAGCAAGGACGCCGGACGGATCGCCGGCCTGGAGGTGCTGCGCATCATCAACGAGCCGACCGCGGCCGCCCTCGCCTACGGCATGGACAAGAAGGAGCACGAGACGGTCCTCGTGTTCGACCTGGGCGGCGGCACCTTCGACGTCAGCATCCTCGACGTCGGCGACGGCGTGGTGGAGGTACGGTCCACGGCGGGCGACAGCCATCTGGGCGGCGACGACTTCGACCGCCGGCTGGTCGACCAGCTCGCCGACGGCTTCCAGAAGGAGAACGGCATCGACCTGCGCAAGGACCCGCAGGCCCTGCAACGACTCTTCGAGGCCGCCGAGAAGGCCAAGACCGAGCTCAGCTCGGTGACCCAGACACAGGTCAGCCTGCCGTTCATCACCGCCGACGCCTCTGGGCCCAAGCATCTGACCACGACGATCATGCGGTCCACGTTCGAACAGATCACCGGCGACCTGGTGGAGCGCTGCCTGGGCCCGGTGCGGCAGGCCATGGACGACGCCAAGGTCAGTGACAGGGACATCGACGAGGTCATCCTCGTGGGCGGCTCCACCCGCATCCCGGCCGTCCAGGCCCTGGTGCGGAGGCTGACCGGCGGCAAGGACCCCAACATGAGCGTCAACCCCGACGAGGTCGTGGCAATGGGAGCCGCGATCCAGGCCGGGGTCCTCAAGGGCGAGGTCAAGGACGTCCTGCTGCTCGATGTCACTCCGCTGTCGCTGGGCGTGGAGACACGCGGTGGCGTGATGACGAAGATCATCGAGCGGAACACCACCATCCCGGTGCGCCGCTCCGAGACCTTCTCCACCGCCGAGGACAACCAGCCCGCGGTCGACGTGGTCGTGCTTCAGGGTGAACGGGAGAGGGCCGCCGACAACCGGGTCCTGGGGCGCTTCCAGCTCACCGACATCCGCCCGGCGCCGCGCGGTGAGCCGCAGATCGAGGTCATCTTCGACATCGACGCCAACGGCATCCTCAATGTCACCGCGCGGGACAAGGACACCGGCAAGGAGCAGGGCATCACCATCAGCGAGAGCTCCAACCTCGACCGCACCGAGGTCGAGCGGATGGTCCAGGAGGCCGAGCGCAACCAGGGCGAGGACAAGGCCCTGCGCGAGGCGGTCGACGCCCGTAACGAACTGGACGCCATCGCCTACCAGGTCGAGAAGCGCCTCGGCGAGCTCGGCGACGCCGCGCCCGCACACGAGAAGGCCCGTGCCGAGATGCTGGTGTCCGAGGCCCGCGAGGCGGTCAAGAGCGAGGTCGGGGCGGACAAGGCCCGGCCACTGACGTCCGAGCTCCAGCAGGTCTTCGCGGCGCTCGCGGCCCACCAGGCGGGAGCCGCCGCGGGCGGTCCGGCGGGCACCGGCTCACCGGACGGATCCGGTCCTGGCGGAGCCGCGCCGGGCGACGCCGGGGCCGACGACGACGTGATCGACGCCGAGTTCGACAAGGGCTGAGGTACTCACCATGCCCATCGCACCCCGGGGCCCAGAGCCCGATCCGCCACCGGAAGGCGCCGTACAGCCGCCGCGCGGGGATCTTCCGCAGCCCGGACCGCCGGCCGAGCAGGCCGAGCCGGGGCCCGACGCCGCAACCGGCACCGCCGCACCCGACGACGCGTCCGCGGCCGCACTGCGCGAGGCCGAGGACGGCTGGCGCCGCGCCCTGGCCGACCTCGACAACCTGCGCAAACGCCATACCAGGGAGCTGAAGGGACAGGCCGCGGCCGAGCGCGCCCGTACGGCAGCGGCCTTCCTGCCCGTCATCGACAACCTGGAACTCGCCCTGAGTCACGCGGCAGCCGACCCCGGCGCGATCGTCGAAGGTGTCCGGGCCGTGCGGGACCAAGCCGTGAACGTCCTGGAGCGACTGGGCTACCCGCGCCATGCCGAGACCGGCGTGCCGTTCGACCCGGCCCGGCACGAGGTGGTCGGCGTGGTCCAGGAACCCGACGCCGATCCGAACACCGTGGTCCAGGTCCTGCGACCCGGCTACGGGGACGCGGAACGGCAGCTGCGGCCCGCCGCCGTGACCGTCGCCAAGCGGGAGTGAGCGGCCATGGCACGCGACCTGTACGAAGTGCTCGGTGTTCCGCGCAGCGCCGACCGGGACGAGATCCAGCGGGCCTACCGCACCCTGGCCCGCAAATACCACCCCGACGTCAACAAGGACCCCGAGGCGGAGGAGCGGTTCAAGGAGATCAACGAGGCTTTCAGCGTCCTGTCCGATCCCGAGCAGCGAAAGCGCTACGACCGCTTCGGCGAGGACTTCCGGAAGGTCCCGGAGGACTGGGAGGAACGGGTCGGCGCCGGTGCCGGAGCGGGGGGCGGATTCCGGTGGTCCACCGGCGGCGGTCCCCGGGTGCGCTACTCCACGCCGGGTTTCGACGGCGAAGGGGTCGACGTCGAGGATCTGTTCGGCTCGCTGTTCGGCGGCGCCGGGCGGATGCGCGTGCCCGGCGCCGACCAGGAGGCCGAACTGCCGCTCACCGTCGAGGAGGCCTACCGGGGCGGCCGCCGTACGGTCACCCTCGCCGGGCCGACCGGGCAGCGGAGCTACCAGGTCGACGTGCCGCCCGGCACCACCGACGGGCAGCGCATCCGGCTGGCCGGCGAGGGCGGGCGCGGGAGCGGCGAGGACGCTCCCGCCGGCGACCTGTTCCTGAGGGTGCGGATCCAGCCGCACCCCGAGTTCCGCCTCGACGGCCGGGACGTCCACGTGAGGCTTCCGGTCACCCCGTGGGAGGCGGCGCTGGGCGCGACCGTACCGGTGCGCACGCCGAGCGGTGCCACGGCGAAGGTGACCGTGCCCGCCGGATCGTCCAGCGGACGGCGCCTGCGGCTGCGCGGCGAGGGCATGCCGAACCCGCGCGGCGCGAACGGAGACCTGTATGCGGAGCTGCGGATCATGGTGCCGCCCCGGCTGAGCGACCGGGAGCGCGAGCTGCTGGAGGAACTTGCCGCCGTCTCCTCGTTCGACCCCAGGAGGACCTGATGACCGACCGACCGGCCAAGGCCCGCCCCTCCCCCGCAGGCACGCACGAGGTGGGCGTGCAGTACGCGATCGTGCCCGTGCCCGTGCTGTCCCTGGAGACCGTCGCCCGCCGCACTGGCCTGCATCCCGACCTGATCCGCCGGTTCGTCGCCCTCGGACTGGTGGACGCCGGCCGTGACGCTTCCGAACGGCTGGTGTTCGCCCCGACGGCCCCGGCCGCCCTGGCCCGCGTCCAGCGGTTGCGCACCGGGCTGTGCCTGAACTACGCGTCCCTCGGTCTGGTGCTCGACCTGCTCGACCGCATCAGCCTGCTCGAAGCCGCACTGCGGCAGGCAGGCGTGAGGAGTGATCTACCCCCATGGACATGAACCGCCTCACCCAGAAGTCACAGGAAGCCCTGCAGGAGGCCCAGAGCGCCGCCGGCCGCCTGGGCCACACCGAGGTCGACGGCGAACATCTGCTGCTCGCCCTCCTCGACCAGGAGGAGGGCCTGATCCCGCGGCTGCTGCAGCAGGCGGGCACCGACCCCGAGGCGTTGCGCGCGGCCGTACGCGAGGACCTCTCCCGCCGGCCCAAGGTGACCGGCCCGGGCGCGGCGCCGGGCCAGGTCTACGTCACCCAGCGCCTGGCCCGGCTGCTGGACGCGGCCGAGCGGGAGGCCAAACGCCTCAAGGACGAGTACGTGTCCGTGGAGCACCTGCTGCTGGCGCTGGCCGAGGAGGGCTCGGCGACCTCCGCGGGGCGGCTGCTGAAGGAGCACGGAGCGACCCGGGACGCGTTCCTGAGCGCGCTCACCAAGGTCCGCGGCAACCAGCGGGTGACCTCGGCCAATCCCGAGGTGGCCTACGAGGCCCTGGAGAAGTACGGCCGCGACCTGGTCCTGGAGGCTCGGTCCGGGCGGCTGGACCCGGTCATCGGCCGGGACGCCGAGATCCGCCGGGTCACCCAGATCCTCAGCCGCAAGTCCAAGAACAACCCCGTCCTGATCGGCGATCCCGGCGTCGGCAAGACCGCCATCGTGGAGGGCCTTGCCCAGCGCATCGTCCGCGGCGACGTGCCGGAAGGACTCCGCGACAAGGTCGTGTTCGCCCTCGACATGGGCTCCCTGGTCGCCGGCGCCAAGTACCGCGGTGAGTTCGAGGAGCGCCTCAAGGCCGTACTGAGCGAGGTGAAGGCAGCCCAGGGCCGCATCCTGCTCTTCGTCGACGAACTGCACACCGTCGTCGGCGCGGGCGCCGCCGAAGGGGCCATGGACGCGGGCAACATGCTCAAGCCCATGCTGGCCCGCGGCGAACTCCACATGATCGGCGCGACCACCCTGGACGAGTACCGCAGCCACATCGAGAAGGACGCCGCGCTCGAACGCCGCTTCCAGCAGGTCCTGGTCGACGAACCCAGCGTGGAGGACACCATCTCCATCCTGCGCGGGCTGCGCGAACGCCTGGAGGTCTTCCACGGCGTCAAGATCCAGGACACCTCGCTGGTCGCGGCGGCGACCCTCTCCCACCGCTACATCACCGACCGTTTCCTGCCCGACAAGGCCATCGACCTCGTCGACGAGGCGTGCGCCCGGCTGCGTACCGAGATCGACTCCATGCCCGCCGAACTCGACGAGATCACCCGGCGGGTGACCCGCCTGGAGATCGAGGAGGCGGCCCTGTCCAAGGAGACCGATCCCGCGAGCAAGGCACGTCTGGAGGAGCTGCGCAGGGAGCTGGCCGACCTGCGTGGCGAGGCCGACGCCAAGCATGCGCAGTGGGAGGCGGAACGGCAGGCGATCCGCCGGGTGCAGGAGCTGCGCCAGGAACTGGAGCAGGTCCGCCACGAGGCGGAGGAGGCCGAACGCGCCTACGACCTCAACCGCGCCGCCGAACTGCGTTACGGCCGCATCCAGGACCTGGAGCGCCGGCTCGCCGCGGAGGAGGAGCAACTGGCCGCCAAACAAGGACAGAACCGGCTGCTGCGCGAGGTCGTCACCGAGGAGGAGATCGCCGAGATCGTCGCGGCCTGGACCGGCATCCCCGTCGCCCGCCTCCAGGAGGGCGAACGCGAGAAGCTGCTGCGCCTGGACGAGATCCTGCGCGAGCGCGTGATCGGCCAGGACGATGCCGTCAAGCTCGTCGCCGACGCCATCATCCGGGCCCGCTCCGGCATCCGCGACCCGCGCCGCCCCATCGGCTCGTTCATCTTCCTCGGCCCCACCGGCGTCGGAAAGACCGAGCTGGCCAAGACCCTCGCCCGGGCCCTGTTCGACTCCGAGGAGAACATGGTCCGTCTCGACATGAGCGAGTACCAGGAGCGGCACACCGTCAGCCGGCTCATGGGGGCCCCGCCCGGATACGTCGGCTACGAGGAGGGCGGCCAGCTCACCGAGGCCGTACGCCGCAAGCCGTACTCGGTCGTCCTGTTCGACGAGATCGAGAAGGCGCACACCGACGTCTTCAACACCCTGCTGCAGGTCCTCGACGACGGCCGCATCACCGACTCCCAGGGCCGCACCGTCGACTTCCGCAACACCGTGATCATCATGACGTCCAACATCGGCTCCGAGCACCTCCTCGACGGCGCCACCGCCGACGGCGACATCAAGCCGGACGCCCGCGCCCTGGTGATGGGCGAGCTGCGCGGGCACTTCCGCCCGGAGTTCCTCAACCGCGTCGACGACATCGTGCTGTTCAAGCCGCTCGGTGAGCGGCAGATCGAGCGGATCGTGGAGCTGCAGTTCGAGGAGCTGCGCCGGCGACTCGCCGAACGCCGTATCTCCGTCGAACTCACCGACGCCGCGCGCGAGTTGATCGCCCACCAGGGCTACGACCCGGTGTACGGGGCCCGGCCGCTGCGGCGCTACATCTCCCACGAGGTCGAGACCCTGGTCGGGCGCGCCCTGCTGCGCGGCGACGTCCAGGACGGCGCGACGGTCCGCGTGGACGCCGAGCACGGAGAGCTGGTGGTCACCTACGACCAGCCCGAGGACGTGAAGGAGGCGAGGGCGGCATGAGCACCCTGCAAGCCACCAACGTCACCTGTCCACACTGCGGGCGCACCAACCGGGTGCCGGCGGTAGCCGAGGGCCGCCCCCGGTGCGGCAACTGCAAGCAACCGCTGCCCTGGATGGCCGATGCCGGCGACGACGACTTCGCCGAGGTCGTGGAGCAGGCCGGCGTGCCCGTCGTCGTCGACCTGTGGGCCACCTGGTGCGGCCCCTGCCGCATGGTGAGCCCCGCGCTGGAGAAGGTCGCCACCGACCTCGCGGGAAAGATCAAACTGGTCAAGGTCGACATAGACAAGAACCCGCGCCTCGCGCAGCGGTTCGAGGTCCAGGCGGTACCGACGCTGCTGGTCCTCGACCACGGCGTGACCGTCGCCCGGCAGGCGGGGGCGGCGCCCGCCCCCGTGCTGCGCCAGTGGGTGGAAGAGTCGATCACTGCCCGGAAAGGGTGATCCGGATGACCCTGCACGCAGACCCCCACCTCGCGCTTGTCCGGCCGGTCCAGCCGCAGACCTCAGAAGGCTGTCAGGAGTGCCTGCTGCTCGGCTCCCCCTGGGTCCACCTCAGGCTCTGCCTGACCTGCGGCCACGTCGGCTGCTGCGATTCCTCGCCGAACCGGCACGCCCGCCTGCACGCCGCCGCCGACGGCCATCCGATCGTGGCGTCGCTGGAGCCCGGCGAGGACTGGCGCTGGTGCTTCGTCCATGAGGCGTTCGTGTGATGCCCGGCGACGAGAAGCGGCCCGGCGCAGCGCCTGTGCCGGACGAGACGGAGCAGAGCGTCCCCGTCGAGACTCCGGACCTCTACGGCGCCTATCCCCGCTTGTCGGATGACCAGACGGCCCGCTTGGCGGAGCATGGCCGACGGCGCGCGACCGACACCGGTGAGGTGCTGATCCGGGAGGGCGAGCGGTGCGAGACCTTCTACGTCGTCCTCAGCGGCTCGGTCGCCATCGTCGAGGGCTACGGCACTCCCGATGAGCACCTGCTGCGTGTGCACGGCCCGGGCCGCTTCATCGGCGAACTCGGCCTCCTGAACGGACAGGTGGCCTTCTACACCGCCGTGGTCAGGGAACCCGGCGAGATCCTCGCCCTGTCCATGGACCAGCTGCGTCACCTGGTGACCCGGGACTCGGCCCTGGGTGATCTGGTGCTGCGCGCCTGCCTGGGCCGCCGGGCTCTGCTCGTGGGGCAGGGGGCCGGTTTCCGCATCATCGGCTCGCGCTACTCGCCTGACACGCGGCGGCTGCGCGAGTTCGCCGCCCGCAACCGGCTGCCGCACCGCTGGATCGATCTGGAGACGGACGAGGAGGCCGAGGCGCTGCTGCGGCGCTTCGGCATCGGCCCGGAGCAGACACCACTCGTCATCTGGCGTGACACGACCCTGCTGCGCAATCCGAGCAACGCCGAACTGGCCCGTTTCATCGGCCTGCCGTCCTTGGAGTCGGGCAACGACCGCGGCGATCTCCTCATCGTCGGCTCCGGTCCGGCCGGTCTCGCCGCCGCGGTGAACGCCGCCTCGGAGGGCCTCGGCACGACCGTGGTCGAGTCGCTGGCCACCGGCGGCCAGGCCGGGACGTCGTCCCGCATCGAGAATCTGCTCGGCTTCCCTTCAGGCATCTCCGGCGCCGAACTCACCGAGCGAGCCGTGCTCCAGGCAGAAAAATTCGGCGCCCGGATCAGCGTCCCGGCGGAAGCGGCGCGGCTCGAACGGCGGGACGACCACTACGCCGTCGAGTTCGCCGACGGAAGCGAGGTCACCGCCCGTACCGTCGTGCTGGCCACCGGCGCCCGCTACCGCCGCCTCCGTGTGCCCGGCATCGAGCCGCTGGAGGGCACGAGTGTCCACTACTCGGCGACCCTTTACGAGGCCCAGCAGTGCCAGGCCGACCCGGTGGCGGTGGTCGGTGGCGGCAACTCCGCGGGTCAAGCCGTGCTCTTCCTGGCCGGATACGCACCGCAGGTGTATCTGCTCGTCCGCGGGCCGAGCCTCGAAGCGCACATGTCCCGCTACCTGATCGATCAGATCGAGCGCCACCCCCGAGTGCAGGTGCTGCTGCACACCGAGGTGACCGAGGCACACGGCGACAAGACGCTCGAGGGGGTCACCGTGGTCGACCACCGTACGGGCGAGCACCGCGACCTCCAGGTGCGGGCCCTGTTCGTCTTCACCGGCGCCGATCCGCACACCGATTGGCTGTCCGGCGTGCTCGCTCTCGACGCGCGCGGCTTCGTGCTCACCGGGGCGGAGGCGCAGGCCTGTTCCGTTCCCGAAGTGTGGCAGAGCCAGGGCCGCGACTGCCTGACGCTGGAGACCAGCCTGCCCGGCGTCTTCGCCGCCGGCGATCTGCGCAGCGGCTCGGTGAAGCGCGTGGCCTCCGCGGTCGGCGAAGGCGCGATGAGCATCCACTTCGTGCACCGCTCCCTGGGCCACACGGCCGCACCCGGCGGCACCGACAGCTCCCCGCACACCCGTCCGAAGGAGTCCGCCTGGCTCGCATGACACCCAGCGAGCCACGACATCACGTGAACAGGTCATCACGAGAAGAAAGAAGGAGGCGATGGCCATGGCCACGCCCGTCCGGCGTCACCGCGGTGGCGCACTGCAGGACAGGCCCGTCGGCTGGGCGCGCAATCCACTGACGGAGTTCGATCAACTGCTCAGCGAGATGAGCGGGCTGATGGAATCCACGGTGGGAGGCGCGGCGACCGCAGTCGCGTGGACGCCCCTTGCGGATGTCACGGAGTCCGACGACGCCTTCCATATCGAGATCGAACTTCCCGGCGTCAAGAAGAAGGACATCAACGTCGAAGCGAACGGTCAGGAGCTGGTGGTCACCGGAGACATCAAGAAGAAGGAACGCAAAGGCGTCCTGCGCCGGAGCACCCGCCGCACCGGGTCCTTCGAGTACCGGTTGCGGCTGCCCGGAGAGCTCGACACCGAAAAGATCAATGCGCAGATCTCGGACGGGATGCTCGACATCACCGTTCCCAAGGCCGAGGTCGCAAGGCCCCGGCACATCGAGATCAGCGAGACGAGCGAAAGCACCGAGAGCAGCGGCTGAGTCGCGAACGCCGTGGGGCCGGACACACCGTTCGGCCCCACGGCGGGGCCTGAGGGAGGCAGCGATGAAATACGACGGATTCCTCGCCCGGGTGCGCGAACGAGGCGAGTACAACAACCAGGAAGAGGCAGCGGACGTCTCCAACTCCGTGCTGCAAGTCCTGGCCCAGCGCATCAGCCCGGGAGAGGTCAAGGACCTCGCGTCGCAGCTGCCCGATCCGCTGGGACAAGTTCTGCACGACGCTATACCCCAACAGGCACGGAGCTTCGGAATCGAAGAGTTCTACCGCCGGGTCGCCGTGCGCACCGGTGCCCGGCCGCGCACGGCGCAGTGGGACGCCTCCGCTGTCCTGACCACCGTCGCCGACGCTGTCACCGGCGGAGAGCTGAACCAGATCATCAGCCAACTCCCCTCCGGTTACGCGCTCCTGTTCGGCAAGGCCGACCTCGCGGACTGACCCTGTGAAGCGGTGTCACTCACAGCAGGAGGTCGAAGACGGCTCGGGCCTCGTCCCAGTGCTGGGTCCGGGGGTTCTTCAGGTCGGGGTGGAGGATCTTGAAGCTCTGGGCGAGGGCCAGGCTGAGTCCGCCGACGATGTCCGGATAGGCCGCCTCGGTCTCGTCGTCGGGTGCGCGGTCCAGAGCGGGGTGGGCGGCGAGCTGTTCCAGGATCGGCTTGAGCTCCACTTCCTGGTCGATCTTCCGGAAGTGGTGAATGCTCTCCTGCAGGCCTTTCGTGATCGGCAGGTCAGAGGTCCGGATGATGTCGCGCCCATTGGCCTTGGCCGTGGCCTGGGCGACGGTCAGCAGGTCGTAGAGCTTGGCGTCGACGAAGTCGCTGTAGCGCTTGAGGTCGTTCTTGTCGACGTCCAGCCCGGCGGCCGCTCGGAAGAACTTTTCGAACCTGGCGATGGACATCACGGTCATGACGGCAACCTCCGTCTGCGGGCGCCTGGGTGGCTCCCGGCTCTCTGGGATTCCCCGTCAGCCTGGCCGACGGAGGCGCGCGACCGCATGCGCATGTCGGGCCCAATTGGCTTTCGCGTATTGCCCTGCCAGGGCAGGCCCTTGCCGGGTCTCCGAAGCGGGGGGGCAGGTGGCGCGGCGTGCGAGTGCGGGCCAAGCTGGGTCGGAGCGGCTGTGCACGTTACCTCGGCGGCACCTCTGGGCACTTGCGATCGAGGGGCAGCCAACGAGAAGGGCCCAGTCATGCGGGTGTCGTCCGAGGGCGTTACGGTCGTGGCTCTCCTGGCAGATCCGGACGCGCCGACGGAGATCGCGCAGCGCATGGCCGAGACACTTCCTGCTCGGCTCGCCAACAAGTCGGGCCAAGGGCGACGGTTCGACGTCGAGGTGGTCAGTGAGCCCTTCACCTCGGGGACGGAGGACCCGCCCATCTTGATGCGCCGGATCATGGACCGTGGGCGTGCGGAGAACTGGGACATCGTCGTTGCCCTCACCGATCTTCCGCTGCACTCACACGGGCGCAGGCTCGCTGTGAATCTGAATCGCGAACACGGCTTGGCGCTGCTCTCTCTTCCTTCGCTGGGGGGCCTGCGGCTGCAGTCGAGGGCCCTGCGGGCCGTCGTGGAAGCCGTACTGGGCTTGACGGGTCCGCACACCACCGGGGCTGAAGAACCTCCGCGAAGCCGACCGCTTGCAGGGCCCTCGGGCACAGTCGGTGAGAAGGAGACCGACGATTTTCGGTACGTCGTCAGCGGACCGCGCGGTTATCTGCGGGTGCTCGTCGGGATGGTCCGCGCCAACCGGCCGTGGCGGTTGGTGCCGGGTTTGTCGAAAGCCCTGGCGGCCGCACTCGCCACGGGAGCAGTCGCCACCGTGAACTCCACCGTCTGGAGCCTGGCCGCGTCCCAGAGCACCCCACGCCTCGTGATCGCCACGGTCGGGTCTGTCGCGATCATGATCGGCTGGCTGATCGTGGACGCGGAGCTGTGGCATCGCTCGCCGGAGAGCTCACCGGAGGCGAGGCAGCGCGCACGGCTCTACAACGCCTCGACGGTCATGACCGTGGGTATCGGGGTGCTCGTCTGCTACGTGGGTTTGCTGGTCATCAACTGGGTGTGGGCGCTGTTCATCCTCAACGACCGGCTCTTCGCCTCCGTGACACGAAACCCACTGCACGCCGAGGAGTACTGGACCTTGGCCTGGTTCGTCGCTTCGGTCGCCACCGTGGGCGGCGCGCTGGGATCAGGCCTGGAGAGCGACGAGGCGATCCGGGCGGCCGCCTATTCCAAGCGCGAACAGGAACGTCGCCTCGCCCTCCTGGGCGACCAAGATGACCAGTCCTCGAAGTGAACCGACGAACCCGGGCGCGGTGCCGTCAGGAGGTGGCGGCTCTGCCGACGCGACCAGGCAGAGCGTTCCGGCCAGGCTCGCACCCGTGACGTGGCTGAGGGCCTTCCGAGAGGTCGTGCGATCCGGGCTCACGATCGAGGAGACGCGGCTGGAGCCTCTGCTCGCGCTGCGCACGGCCGCCGGCGTGGCGATCGTCATCGGGCCGACGCTGTGGCTGGTCTCCCCTGCGTACGCCGCGTCCGCCGCCCTCGGCGCCTACTCCGCGGGTGGGGCCACCTTCCAGCGCACCTGGCGTCCACGCAAGGTGATCGCGCTCGGCGCGGGCGCGGGTCTGGCGCTCAGCACCTTCGTGGGCTACCTGGCGGCAGGGCGACTCGTGACGTTCCTCCCGCTGCTGGCCGTGTGGGCCTTTGCCGCGGGCATGGCGTGGGCCGTCGGATCGACCGCTGGGATCGTCGCAGCGACGACAGTCGGCAGCATGCTGGTGACCATCACCCTGCCCACGAGCGTCGGGCGAGCCCTGGAGCACGCCGGGATCATCGCGCTCGGGGGCGTGGCGCAGGCCGTGCTGATCCTGCTGTTCCCGATCCGCCGCTGGGGGGCTCATCGTGACGCGCTCGCCGACGCCCTGGCCGCCGTTGCGGACCACGCCCGCCGGCTGAGGCACGACCCGACCGCCCCGTTCGACCCGGAGCCGCTGATGACGGCCCGGGACGCGGCCGCCGTGACCCCATCACAGGCCCGCACCCGTCCGCCCGTCCTCCACGGCCCCCGGGGCCTCGCCGAGCGCATTCGGCCGGTCGTCGCCGCGCTCGCCGACCCGAACGTCGGCGCC
>NZ_JBEYVC010000089.1:0-40956 GCF_040643855.1 Streptomyces sp. NPDC047072
TTTTGTGGTCTTTTGGTGTATCATAAAAATCCGGGCCCTGGGCGCCTGGGGCCCGGCTCCTCGGATGTCGCCGGGCCCCTCTTACGCGTCTGCCTAGAGCGCGCCGAAGCCCACCTTGCGGGGGGCCGGCTCGCCGAGTTCCACGTAGGCGAGGCGGTCGGCCGGGACCAGGATCTTGCGGCCGTGCTCGTCCGTGAGGCTGAGCAGCTGCGACTTTCCGGCGAGCGCCTCGGCCACCACGCGCTCGACCTCCTCGGCGCTCTGACCGCTCTCCAGAACGATCTCGCGCGGCGCGTGCTGCACGCCGATCTTGACCTCCACGGCTATGTCCCTCCGACGGTCAGTGAAGTGCGCGACCTACCGCGCCGTACGCAGCACACATTAGCCCGGTGAGGGGACGTACACGCTCCGCCGGGGCACGCCAACAGCGAACAGCGAGCGGGAACAAACGGCCGCCACGCGCGTGTGCGTGTCGACGGCCCTCACGCGCGCGTCTCAGTGGTGGTCGATGCCGTGCAGCGGGAAGCCCGCGATGCCGCGCCAGGCGAGCGAGGTCAGCAGCTGGACCGACTGGTCGCGCGGGACGCTGCGGTCGCTGTGCAGCCAGGAGCGGGCCACGACCTGCGCGAGGCCGCCGAGCCCGGACGCCAGCAGCATGGACTCGGCCCGCGAGAGGCCGGTGTCCTCGGCGATGACGTCGCAGATCGCCTCCGCGCACTCATTGGTGACCTTGTCGACGCGCTCGCGCACCGCGGGCTCGTTGGTCAGGTCCGACTCGAAGACCAGGCGGAAGGCGCCGCCGTCGTCCTCGACGTACGCGAAGTACGCGTCCATGGTGGCCCGCACGCGCTGCTTGTTGTCGGTCGTCGACGCCAGAGCGCTGCGCACGGACTGGATGAGGGACTCGCAGTGCTGGTCCAGCAGCGCGAGATAGAGGTCGAGCTTGCCCGGGAAGTGCTGGTAGAGCACCGGCTTGCTGACGCCGGCCCGCTCGGCGATGTCGTCCATGGCGGCCGCGTGGTAGCCCTGCGCCACGAAGACCTCCTGGGCGGCGCCCAGCAACTGGTTCCGTCGGGCCCGACGCGGCAGGCGCGTCCCCCTCGGGCGTGCCGCCTCTGTCTGCTCGATGGCTGTCACGCCGCCTCCCAATGTCGTCCACATGCGGTGTGCGCCGCGCCGCCATCGTACTTTTCGGTAACCCCGGTGTGCGCGGTGCGAGCGCAGAATTTCACGGACCGGACGGCGGCGAAAGCCGTCCAAAGGTTTCGAACGGGGAGCTGCCGGGCACGGGCCGTCCCGTTCCTGGTCAGAGGTGGTCCGAAAATCGTTCTGATGAGTGCTTTTCCGGGTGCTCTTCGATCCGAGTGCTTTTCGGACGGTGCCGTCACCGATAGTCGTCCTCGTCGATCGAGACGACCCGGGCCTGTTCGATGAGGTCGGCCTCGTCGGCCCGGTCGGCGTCCACGCCGGTCAGCGGGTCGTCGCGGTCGGGCCTGATGTCGGTGTGCTGCTCGGCGGCGTCGACCTCGGGTGCCTCGACGTCGAGCTCCATGGCGTCGTCCGCCTCGAAGGACTCGGGGTCGGTGGGGTCGTCGTAGGCCATCGCGGGCTCCCTTCCTAGAACGTCCCTGTGACACAGGGGGCCACATGCGGGTGCCCTCGGTACGAGCCTAGGAGACACACGATCTGGACGCCATGCGATGTGCTCGCCCCTCGGGAGGGGCTCTGTCCCGTACTGGCCATGTTCTGTACGGCTCTGTTCTGTACATGTTCGCCTTGTGACGCCGAACACATGAACCACGGCGTGATCGTCTCGTAACATTGGCGCATGTCTTCGACCGAGCTGCCCTTCGTGCCGCCCGCCACCGTCCTCCCCAAGGTGGCTCCCGTCCGGGTCGGCGAGGGCGAGAAGCTCCGATCGGTCGGGCTGCCGGGGATCACGCTGACGGTCCGTTCGAGGCCCCCCGCGCGCGAGGGGCTCCCACCCGCGCTCTACGTCCACGGCCTGGGCGGTTCCTCGCAGAACTGGTCCGCGCTGATGGAGCTGTTGCAGGACGACGTCGACGGCGAGGCCGTCGATCTGCCGGGCTTCGGCGACTCCCCGCCGCCGGACGACGGCGACTACTCGATCACCGGGCACGCGCGCGCGGTGATCCGCCATCTCGACGCCTCCGGCCGCGGGCCCGTGCATCTGTTCGGGAACTCCATGGGCGGCGCGGTCTCCACGCGCGTGGCGGCGGTCCGGCCCGACCTGGTGCGCAGCCTCACGCTCGTCTCGCCCGCCCTGCCGGAGATCCGCGTCCAGCGCAGTGCCGTGCCCACGGGGCTGCTGGCGGTGCCCGGCGTGGCCCGGCTCTTCACCCGGTTCAGCAGGGACTGGACGGCCGAGCAGCGGGTCCGCGGGGTCATGGCGCTCTGCTACGGCGATCCCGGGCGGGTGACGCCGGAGGGCTTCCAGCACGCGGTCGAGGAGATGGAGCGGCGGCTGCAACTGCCGTACTTCTGGGACGCGATGGCGCGTTCCGCGCGCGGGGTGGTGAACGCGTACACGCTGGGCGGCCAGCACGCGCTGTGGCGCCAGGCCGAGCGGGTCCTCGCACCCACGCTGCTCGTCTACGGCGGCCGGGACCAGCTCGTCGGCTTCCGCATGGCCCAGAAGGCGGCCCGCACCTTCCGGGACTCCCGCCTGCTGACCCTGCCGGAGGCGGGGCACGTGGCGATGATGGAGTACCCGGAGACGGTGGCCGGGGCGTTCCGTGAGCTTCTCGCGGTGACGGGGGGTTCTGGTTCTGGCGCGGGTGCGGAAGGTGCGGAGGGCACGGAGAGTGCCGAGGCTTCCGGGGGACGCGGCGGCTCCGGTCGTGATCGTGGTTCGACGGTTGCGGGAAGCTGAGGCGCGGCGTGGGACGCCACAGTCGACGCGGGCCGGCTCCCAAGGGCGGGGCGGGTAAGGGCGGTTCGGGGCAGCCGGGGGCGGGCGCTGGCTCCGGTGCCGGTGGCAAGGGTGCCGGTGGGGAGGCGAACGGTCGCGGGCGAGCTCCGGCCCCGCGGTCGCAGCCACAGGCCCAGGCCCAGACCCGGGCTCAGGCGGCGGCCCGACAGGCGGCACCTGGGGCCTGGTCCGCGGGCGCCGGGGCATCGGGTCGTGGGGGGCCGAGGCCGGGCACGCCCGGGTACGGCGGCCCCGGCCGCGAGGGCACGTCGTACGGCGTCCCGGGACGCGGTGTCCCCGACTACGGCACACCCGACCACCGCTCTCCCGACCACGGCACCGCCGGACGCCCGCCGCGAGGCCCGTCCGGGTACCCGCCACCCGGCCCGAGCGCCCCAGGCGTGCCGAACGGCACCCCGGCGCGCGGCTTCCCACGCCTGCCCGACGGCACCCCGGCGCGAGGCGCCCCGCGGTTCGCCGACGGAACCCCCGCTCACGGCTTTCCGCGTCTGCCGGACGAAACCCCGGCTCACGGCTTTCCGCGTCTCCCGGACGGGACGCCCGCTCACGGCTTCCCACGCCTGCCCGACGGAACGCCCGCTCACGGCTTCCCTCGGCTCCCGGACGGGACGCCCGCCCACGGCTTCCCGCGGCTTCCCGACGGCACTCCGGCTCGCGGCTTTCCCCGGCTGCCGGACGGCACCCCCGCGTACGGCTTTCCGCAGGTTCGTGGTGGGCATCCCGAGCAGCGGGGGAGCGGGGGCGGCCGGGGTGACCTGCGGGGGCAGGGGCGCGGTGGGCCCGGGGTCGCTCCGCCTCGCCAAGGGCAGGGGCCGGGACAGCGGCAGCGGGTCGGTGGGCGGTCCGCGCAGGGCCCCCGGCAGGAGTACCTCGACGCCTTCGCCGAAGGGGCCGGTCCCTTCGGCGACAGCACCGGCGACTTCGCGCCGCCCCGAGGATCCGGCCCGAACACCCGGACGCGGACCGCCACCTCCGTCCATCCAGAGGGCCCCTACGACCGGTCCGCCCAGGACGCCGAGGACACCCCTCCCGTCGACCCCTCGGCGACGGCCAAGGCCGGCAAGGGCCGTACGTTCACCGGTATCGCGGCCGCCGCCGTCGTCACCGTGCTCGCCGTCGTCGTGGCCGGACAGGTCGCGGACGGCCGTGGCACCGGCACGCGCACCCAGTCGGCGACCGACCGCGCGCGGGACGCCCGCGACTCCGCCGCCGGAGCCGGACAGCCGGCCCCGTCCGCGTCGGCGAACCTGACGACACTGACGTACGCGCAGAAGATGGCCACGAAGTACCCGCTCAGCGCCAAGCTGGACGGCTCGGGGAAGTTCGACGCGATCCCGGGGATCGCCAAGGCGCCCGGCAAGGGACAGAAGTTCACCTACCGCGTGGACGTCGAGGAGGGACTCGGCCTCGACGGCACCCTCTTCGCCGACGCCGTGCAGAAGACGCTCAACGACAACCGCAGCTGGGCCCACGACGGCGCCCGCACCTTCGAGCGCGTCGGCTCCGGCAAGCCCGACTTCGTGATCACGCTCGCCAGCCCCGGCACCACGGCCGACTGGTGCGCCAAGTCCGGCCTGGACACCACCGAGGACAACGTCTCCTGCGACTCCGCCTCCACCGAACGAGTGATGATCAATGCGTACCGATGGGCGCAGGGATCAAGTACATACGGTGATCGGATCCATGCGTACCGCCAGATGTTGATCAACCATGAGGTCGGCCACCGGCTCGGCCGCCACCATGTGACGTGCGACAAGGACGGCCAGCTCGCCCCGGTGATGCAGCAGCAGACCAAGTTCCTCGACCACGACGGGATCCACTGCCGGGCCAATCCCTGGCCGTATCCCGGGAGTTGACAGATGGCGCATAAGTCACATTGACATGGGGTTGATCGGTCGTACATATTTCTGCCCATGTGGTCTAGTCATCCTGCCGAGCGAAGCGCCGCCATCGAGCTGGCGCTCATCGGCGTGACCGCACTCTGCGTGGCCGACATCGACTGTCGCTGACGCCCGCCCCTAGGCGCGCGTCGCGAATTCCACCTTCTCCGTGACCAGGTCACGGTTTTTCGACGACCCGACGCCGGGGCAGACGTCCGTCCGCATTCGTCTCACCCTTCGTCAATTCGTCTCAAAAATTGAGACACGTTCCTTGAGAGGTCGTCTCCGATGCGTCATCCGTCCCTCAGAGCACGCCGCGTGGCCGCGGTGTCCGTAAGCCTGGTGCTGGCAGCGGGCGCCGCCGCCTGCGGGCCGAAGGACAACGATGCCAAGAGTTCCGGTGGCGACTCCGCGCCCCACAAGGGCGGCACCCTCACGGTCCTGAACTCCGACCCGCAGGAGGACTTCGACCCGGCCCGCCTGTACACCTCCGGCGGCGGCAACGTGCCCTCCCTGGTCTTCCGTACGCTCACCACCCGCAACCGCGAGAGCGGCGCCGCCGGCGCCAAGGTCGTCCCCGACCTCGCCACCGACACCGGGCGCCCCAACAAGGACGCGACCGTGTGGACGTACACCCTGAAGAAGGGCCTCACGTACGAGGACGGCACCGCGATCACCTCCGCCGACATCAAGTACGGCATCGAGCGCTCCTTCGCGCCCGAGCTGTCCGGCGGCGCCCCCTACCTGCGGGACTGGCTGGTCGGCGCCGCCGACTACCAGGGGCCGTACAAGGACAAGAAGGGCCTCGCGGCGATCGAGACGCCCGACGACCGCACGATCGTCTTCCATCTGAACAAGCCCGAGGGCGAGTTCCCCTTCCTCGCCACGCAGACGCAGTTCGCGCCGGTCCCGAAGGCCAAGGACACCGGCACCAAGTACGAGGAGCACCCGGTCTCGTCCGGCCCCTACAAGGTCGTCGAGAACGAGAACGACGGTGAGCACCTCGTCCTGGAGCGCAACACGCACTGGTCCGCCGCGACGGACGCCGAGCGCAAGGCGTACCCGGACAAGATCGACGTCCAGTCCGGGCTCGACTCCTCGGTGATCAACCAGCGGCTGTCGGCGTCCCAGGGGGCGGACGCGGCCGCGGTCACCACGGACACCAACCTCGGCCCGGCCGAGCTCGCCAAGGTGACCGGCGACAAGGAGCTCGCCTCGCGCGTCGGCACCGGGCACTTCGGCTACACGAACTACATAGCGTTCAACCCGACGGTCAAGCCGTTCGACAACGCCAAGGTGCGCCAGGCGATCTCGTACGCCGTCGACCGCTCCTCCGTGGTCAACGCGGCCGGCGGCACCGCGCTCGCCGAGGCCGCCACCACCTTCCTGCCGAACCAGAAGTCCTTCGGCTACGAGCCGTACGACCTCTTCCCGGCGGGCGCGACCGGCAACGCGGCCAAGGCCAAGGAGCTGCTGAAGGAGGCCGGTTACCCGAACGGGCTCACCGTCACGCTGACCCACGACAACGCCCAGAACTTCAAGACCAGCCCCGAGATCGCGACCGCGATCCAGGACGCGCTCAAGAAGGCCGGCATCACGGTCAAGCTCCAGGGCCTGGAGGACAACAACTACTCGGACACGATCCACAACGTGAAGACCGAGCCGGGCTTCTTCCTCTCCGCGTGGGGTGCCGACTGGCCCTCCGGCGGCCCCTTCCTCGCCCCGATCTTCGACGGCCGTCAGATCGTCAAGGACGGCGCGAACTTCAACACGGGCCTGCTGAACGACAAGTCGGTCAATGCCGAGATTGACGCGATCAACAAGTTGACCGACCTTGACGCGGCCGCCAAGCGGTGGGGTGCACTGGACAAGAAGATCGGCGCGCAGGCGCTGACCGTCCCGCTGTTCCACCCGGTCTACAAGCGACTCGTCGGCAAGGACATCCGCAACGTCGTCATCAGCGACTGGACCGGCGTCCTGGACATCTCGCAGGTCGCGGTCAAGTAACCCGATGAGCGAGGCACTTGTCGCCACCGAGGTCCCCGAGGCAGCCGCTTCGGGGGCCTCGGGGGCTCGTCAGTTCTGGCGGCGGCTGCGGGCGCAGCGCGCCGCCCTGGTCGCGGCCGCCGTCGTCGCACTGCTCGTCCTGGTCGCGATCGCCGCGCCGCTGCTCACGGCGATCGAGGGGCAGGACCCCACCACCTACCACCCGGCACTCGTGGACTCCGCGCGCGGAGGCGTGCCCATAGGCTCCTTCGGCGGCGTGAGCGCCGACCATTGGCTGGGCGTCGAACCCCAGACCGGCCGCGACCTGTTCGCGCGCCTGGTCTACGGCGCCCGGATCTCCCTGGGCGTCGCCCTGGCCGCGACCGCCATCCAGGTCCTGCTCGGTGTCGTCGTGGGCGTCACGGCCGCGCTCGGCAACCGATGGGTTGATCAACTGTTGAGCCGGATCACCGACATCATCGTGGCCCTGCCGCTTGTCATCATGGCGCTGGCGCTGCTGGCCATCGTGCCCAGCGACTTCCCGCGCCCGGTGCTGGTCGCCCTCATCATCGGCTTCGTCGCCTGGGGGACCATCGGCAAGATCGCGCGGGCCCAGACGCTCACCCTCAAGGAGCTCGACTACGTGGCCGCCGCCAGGCTCAGCGGCTGGAGCACCTGGCGGATCGCCCGCCGGGAACTCCTGCCCGGCCTCGCCGCACCCGTCATCACCTACGCCGCGCTCATGGTGCCCGCCAACATCGCCATCGAGGCGTCCCTGTCCTTCCTCGGCGTCGGCGTGAAGCCGCCGACACCGTCCTGGGGACAGATGCTCACCTCGGCCAACGTCTGGTACCAGGCGGCCCCGCAGTACCTGCTGCTGCCCGCGAGCGCGCTCTTCGTGACCGTCCTCGCGCTCACCGTCCTCGGTGACGGCGTCCGCACCGCCCTCGACCCGCGCGCGGCCTCCCGGCTGCGCGTCGGCACGGGCAGCAGGAGCGAGGCCAAGGCCGGCGAGGAGGCCACCTCATGAGCGGCTTCGCCGGATTCGCGCTGCGCCGCACCATTGGTGCCCTGATCACCCTGCTCGCCATCTCGGTGCTCGTCTACGTCGTCTTCTACGCCACCCCCGGCAACGTCGCCCAGATCACCTGCGGCCCGCGCTGCTCCCCGGAACAGGTCCACCAGGTCGCCCAGCAGCTCCGGCTCGACGACCCCCTGTACGTGCGCTACTGGCACTTCCTCCAGGGCATCGTCGTCGGCCACGACTACTCCACCGGCACCTCCATGGAGCACTGCTCGGCGCCCTGCCTCGGGCTGTCGTACCAGAGCGACCAGCAGGTCACGCAGATCATCCTGACCAAGCTGCCCGTCAGCCTCTCGCTGGTGTTCGGCGCGATGGTGCTCTGGCTCCTCCTGGGCGTCGGCACCGGGATCCTCTCCGCCTGGCGGCGCGGCCGCCTCTCCGAGCGCGCGCTGACCGGCATCACGCTCGCGGGCATCGCCACGCCGGTCTTCGTGATCGGCCTCGTGCTGATGATCGTGGTCTGCGGCCAGCTGGAACTGCTGCCCTTCCCCGAGTACGTCCCCTTCACCGACGACCCCGAACAGTGGGCCTGGGGCCTGCTGCTGCCCTGGTTCACGCTCGCCCTCGCCGAAGCGGCCTACTTCGCGCGGCTCACCCGGGCGTCGATGCTGGAGACGCTCGCCGAGGACCACATCCGTACCTTCCGGGCCTACGGCGTCGGCGAGCGGTCCATCGTCGGCCGGCACGCCCTGCGCGGCGCGCTCGCGCCGATCATCGCCCTGAACGCCAACGACTTCGGCAGCGCGGTGGGCGGTGCCGTCCTGGTCGAGTCGCTCTTCGGGCTGCCCGGCATCGGCCAGGAACTCGTCCACGCCGTCACCGTCGTCGACCTGCCGGTCGTCGTCGGCATGGTCCTGGTCATCGGCTTCTTCGTGGTCCTCGCCAACGCCGTCGCAGACGTCCTGTACGCGGTGGCCGACCGACGGGTGGTGCTGGCATGAGTCTGGTGCACGTCACCGACCTGACCGTCGAGTTCGGCGCGCTGCGCGCCGTCGACGGCCTCTCCTTCACCCTGGAACAGGGCGCCGCCCTCGCCGTCGTCGGCGAGTCCGGCTCCGGCAAGTCCACGGTCGCCTCGGCCCTGCTCGGGCTGCACCGCGGCACGGGCGCGCGCGTGAGCGGCTCGGTCGGCGTCGCCGGCACCGACGTACAACAGGCGTCGGAGGACGCGCTGCGGCGGCTGCGGGGCGCCAAGGCCGCCATGGTCTTCCAGGACCCGCTGTCGTCCCTGGACCCGTACTACGCGATCGGCGACCAGATCGCCGAGGTGTACCGCGTGCACACGCGTGCGTCGCGACGAGCGGCACGCGCGCGTGCGGTCGAGGTGCTGGACCGGGTTGGAATTCCGGACGCACCCCGCAGATCCCGGTCCCGGCCGCACGAGTTCAGCGGTGGCATGCGCCAGCGCGCCCTCATCGCCATGGCGCTCGCCTGCGAGCCCGAGCTGCTGATCGCGGACGAGCCGACCACCGCGCTGGACGTGACCGTCCAGGCCCAGATCCTCGACCTGCTGCACACGCTGCGGGAGGAGACCGGGATGGGCCTGCTGCTCGTCACGCACGACGTGGGTGTCGCCGCCGAGAGCGTCGACGACGTGCTCGTCATGCGGCACGGCAGGGCCGTCGAGCGCGGCCCGGTCGCGACCGTGCTCGGGGCGCCGGCACAGCCGTACACCCGCGAACTGCTCGCCGCCGTCCCGCGCGTGGACACGCCCCGGGAGCCCTCCGCGGTGCCCGAGGAGAGCGCCGAGGTCGTGCTGGAGGCCACCGGCCTCCGGCGCGAGTTCGGGCGCGGCAAGAAGGCCTTCGCGGCCGTCGACGACGTGTCGCTGACCGTGCGCCGGGGCGAGACCCTCGGCGTCGTCGGCGAGAGCGGCAGCGGCAAGACCACCCTCGGCCGGATGCTCGTCGGGCTCCTGGCGCCCACCGCGGGCGAGGTCCGTGACGACGGGCACGCGCGCGTGGGCGTGAACCCGGCCGTCCAGATGGTCTTCCAGGACCCCGTCTCCTCCCTCAACCCCCGCCGCAGCGTGGGCGAGTCCATCGCCGACCCGCTGCGCGCGCGGGGCGAGCGGGACGAGAAGGCGATCAGGGGGCGCGTACGGGAACTCCTGGAGCGTGTGGGGCTCGAAGGGGCGCACTACGACCGCTACCCGCACGAGTTCAGCGGCGGACAGCGCCAGCGCGTGGGCATCGCGCGGGCGCTCGCGGCCGACCCGCGCGTCATCGTCTGCGACGAGCCCGTCTCCGCGCTCGACGTCACCACCCAGGCCCAGGTCGTCGCCCTGCTCGACGAACTGCAACGGGAACTCGGGGTCGCGCTGGTCTTCGTCGCGCACGACCTGGCCGTCGTCCGCCAGGTCAGCGACCGCGTCGCGGTGATGCGGCGCGGCCGGATCGTCGAGGAGGGCCCCGCCGACGAGGTCTACGGCAACCCCCGGGACCCGTACACCCGGCAGCTCCTGGCCGCCGTACCGGCGCTCGATCCCGAGGTCGCGGCCCGGCGCCGGAACGCCCGGCGGGAGCCCGCCGCGACCTGACGTTCCGTGTCCGCATGATCTCTTAGCGCGACCGAACGCGACCCGCACGGGAAAGTTACGAGCGTTCACCCCTTCTGGTGGCGCGATGGACAACCGTCCGTCGCGCCACCGTCTTGTCCGCATACGTTCGTCCCGCTGCGAGCCGCCGGGCAGGCGGCGGCTCCCCATACGGGAGAACGGGGGTGCGCTCGTGCGCATCGGACTGCTTACGGAGGGTGGCTATCCGTATGTGAGCGGTGACGCCGGACTCTGGTGCGACCGGCTCGTGCGCGGGCTCGAGCAGCACGAGTTCGACATCTACGCGCTCAGCCGCGGCGAACGCCAGGAGGACGAGGGCTGGGTCTCACTCCCGCCGCAGGTCAACCGGGTGCTCACGGCGCCGATGTGGAGCGCCGAGGACGACGGCGTGGTGTACGGACGCCGGGCGCGCCGTCGCTTCGCCGAGGCGTACGGGGAGTTGGCGGCGACCCTGGCCGCGGGGGGCGTCGAGGGGGCCGAGTCCGTAGAGGGCGTCGAGCAGGCGCCGACCGCCGAGGCGGACCGTTTCGCCAACGCGCTGTACGGACTCGCCGAACTCGCCCGGGACGAGGGCGGGCTGGTCGGGGCGCTGCGCTCCGAGACCGCCGTACGCGCCCTGGAGCGCGCCTGTCGTGCGCCCGGCGCCCGGCAGGCGGCGCGCGAGGCGCGCGTACCGGATCTGCTCGCCGTGGCCGGACACCTGGAGCGCGCCCTGCGCCCCCTCTCGCTCGACTGGTACGAGGACGACGGCCTCGGCGCGGTCGACCTGTGCCACGCGGCCTCCGGCGGCCCGGCCGCCCTCCCCGGGCTCCTCGCACGGCACTTCTGCGGCACGCCCCTGCTGGTGACCGAGTACGGCGTACGGCTGCGGACGCACTATCTGGCCGAGACGGAGGCCTCGCCCGCCGTGCGGACCCTCCTGGCCGCCTTCCACGGCCGGCTCGCCGCCGAGACCTACCGGCGGGCCGCCCTCGTCACCCCGGGCAACACCCACGCCCGCCGCTGGCAGGAACGCTGCGGCGCGGACCGCGAGAAGCTGCGCACGGTCTACCCCGGCATGGACGCCTCCCGGTTCACCGAGGTCGGCGAGTCGGCGGAGTGCGCGGACCCCGACACGCTGGTGTGGGTGGGGCGCATAGAACCCGCCAAGGACCTGATCTCGCTCCTCCACGCCTTCGCGGACATCCGCAAGGAGGAGCCCAAGACCCGGCTGAGAATCATCGGCACACCCGCCGGTTCCGAGGGTGCCGCCTATCTCGGTCACTGCCGGGCGCTGGCCGCGCAGCTCTTCCCCGACGAGGCCGACGGGCTGCATGCCGTCGGCGACAACCCCGTCTCCTTCGAGGAGATCGGCGGGCCCGAGGTACCCGGTGTGGCCGACGCGTACGCCGCGGGCGCCGTCACCGTCCTGTCCAGCGTCGTCGAGGGCTTCCCGATCGGTCTCGTCGAGGCCATGTTCTGTGCCCGCGCGACCGTGTCGACGGACGTCGGCGCCGTCGTGGAGGTCATCGGCGGCACTGGGCTCGTGGTGCCGCCGCGCAATCCCCGGGCGCTCGCCGAGGCGTGCGTGTCGCTGTTGCGCGACCCCGAGCGTCGTGAGCGCCTGGGCGCCGCCGCGCGCGCCCGAGCGCTCGAACTGTTCACCGTGGAACAGAACATCACGGCATTTCACAGCATTTACCTGGAGATCGTCTCGAGTACGCCCGTCCGCCGGGTCGTCCTCGACGGCACCGGCGAGCCCCTGCCGTTCGCCGCGCCCGCCGAGTCCCACGTCCCCGGCCGCTGGACCTGCCACGCCACCCGCCTGGTGGCCCGCGGCGGCCCCACCTGGGCCTCCGGCCCGGCGCCGACATCCCTCACGGCCACGGAAGGAGCGGCCGGATGAGCGACGTCGACGAGGGCGGGAGGGATGAGGCGGCCGTGACGGGCGAGGTGGCCGTGAGGGACGAGATGGCCGTGAGGGAAGCGGCCGTGGGGGACGAGGCGGCTGCGTTACGGCGGGAGCCGGATGCGGACGCCGTACGGGATGAGAGGGGGCCGAATTCGGGGGAGCCAGAGGTTTCGGTGGACGCGCCGGGGGAGCCGAGCGTGCGGCTTGACGAGGTGGCCGGAGAGGCCGTCGCGCGTGCCGCCGAGGTGGCCGACGACGTGGACGCACGCGTCCCGCAGGCGGCCGCGAACGTGCCCTCCGCCCGTGCTTCGGAGGTGTCCCCCGGGCGGCGGACGGCCACCGCCGCCCCTCGCCGTTCCACCGCCGTGGACCCCGTCAAAGCCCTGATGCACCGGCACCGTGAGCTGTGCGAGCGGGCCGTGGACCCCCTGGAGATCGCCGCCGGGCTGGAGGCCCACGGCGTCACCGACCGCACCGCCACCCGCTTCCGGCACCGGGACGTCTTCTCGCTCGCCGAGGAGATGTACGCCCGGGTCCCGAGGGACGGCGAGACCGCCCCGCACCCCCCGGCCGACAGGACCCCACGAGCCCGCGCCGACTGGGCGCTGCTCGCCCTCCTTCCCGGCGCCCTGTGCGCGGCCACCGTGGCCGGCGTCCAGCTCACCCAGGGCCGGCCCCGCCTGATCGCGGCCATGCTCGGCGTCCTTGCCGTCTCGCTCGCCGTACGCGCGGCCCTGTCCCGCGGCCCGCTCGGCCCCTCCGACCGCGTCCCCCCGACCGGCTCCGCCGCCTGGACGTACTGGCTCCTCGCCTACGCCGTCCTCGGCGACGGCCTCCTCCGCGAGGCCCTGGCCGGCGGCCCCGACGCCCTGCCCACCGGCGCCGCGGACGCTCCCTGGCCCATGGCCACCGCCCCGCTCCTCGCGCTGACCCTGTCCTGCGCCCCCGCCGCCTGGACCGCCCACCTCTTCACGGCCCGCGCCCGCCGCAAACTGACCGTCAGCCGAGGCCTGGAGGACTTCGCGGCCTCCGTACGACCCCTGCTGCTCGGCACGTCCGCCCTGTACCTGTGCGCCCTCACCGCCCTCCTCGCCCTCACCGGCACGGTCCTCGACGAACCCGTCCCCTACGCCCAGGCCACCGCCCTCGGCGCCCTTCTCTACCTGGCCCGCCTCCTCACCTCGCACGGCTTCACCCACGCCCCCACCGTCGTCCTCACCGCCGCCACCGCGGCCGAGGCGACCGCCCTGGCCGCGATCTTCGGCTCCCGCCTGCCGGGCTGCGCCTTCCTGGCCGCACCGGTGGACGCCCTCGTGGACCTCTGGGGCCCCGGCGGCATCCCCACCCTGGCGTGCGCCCTCGGCGCCCTCGCCCTACTGGTCCACGGCATCCGCAAACTCACGCGCGCATCGGCCCACGCACCGACGGAGACCCCGTGCTGACCCGGCTCCGCGCCAGGCGGCCTGTGTCGAACCGGCTCCGCGCCAGGTGGCCCGTGTCGAACCGGCTCTGCGCCAGGTGGCCCGTGCTGACCCGACCCCGCCCCAGGAACCCGGAGCTGCCCCGGCCCTGCTCCGGGGGCCCCGCGCTGCCCAGACCCCGCCCCACGGAGGCGCCGTGCCGCTGACCGGACCTCGCCCGACACACCCGCCGTAACCGCGCCCCCACACCAGCCGCCCCCCCCACATGGCCGCCCCAGGCAACCCCGGCGCACCGCCGGAGGCACCCGCATCGCCCTGCCCGAAGGAGAACCCCGAATGACCACCTCCCGACCCGCCCCCCAGGCCCCGGGAGCGGCCCGATGAGAGTCCTGCTGATCGGAGCCAACGGCTACCTCGGCCGCTTCGTCGCCGACCGTCTGCTCGCCGACCCCGCCGTCCAGCTCACCGCCCTCGGCCGCGGTGACGACGCCGACGTCCGCTTCGACCTCGCGTCCGGCAGCCCCGGTGCCCTCACCCGCTTCCTCGACGCGGTCCACCCGGGCGTCGTCATCAACTGCGCCGGTGCCACCCGGGGCGGCGCCCGCGAACTCACCCGCCACAACACCGTCGCCGTCGCCACCGTCTGCGAGGCCCTGCGTCGCAGCGGCTGCGGCGCCCGGCTCGTGCAGATCGGCTGCGGCGCGGAGTACGGCCCCAGCCAGCCCGGCTCCTCCACAGCGGAGGACGCCGTGCCGCGCCCCGGCGGCCCGTACGGCGTCAGCAAACTCGCCGCCACCGAACTGGTCCTCGGCTCCGGTCTGGACGCGGTCGTCCTGCGCGTCTTCTCCCCGGCGGGCCCCGGCACCCCGGCGGGCTCCCCGCTCGGCCGGCTCGCCGAGGCCATGCGCCGAGCCATGCAGTCCGGCGACGGCGAGCTCAAGCTCGGCGGGCTCGGCGTCCAGCGCGACTTCGTCGACGTCCGCGACGTGGCCCGCGCGGTCCACGCCGCCTCGCTCTCCGCCGCGCAGGGCGTCATCAACATCGGCTCGGGCCGCGCGGTTCGCCTGCGCGACGCCGCAGCCGTCCTCGCCAGGGTCGCCGGATACGGCGGCGCGCTCCACGAACTCGACGGCCCGCCCGGCCCGTTGCGCGCGGCCATCGGCCACCCCCGCTCCGAGTCCGACCACGCGGCCCCGACCGCGTACCCGTACCCCGACGGCTGCGGCAGCTGGCAGCAGGCCGACGTGCGCACCGCGCGGGACCGGCTCGGCTGGCGCCCCCGGATCAACCTGGAGGAGTCCCTCGCCGACATCTGGATGGAGGCGGCATGCCGCATCTGACCAGTACGCAGACCAGCACCGCGAGTACCGAACTGCGCACCGGCTTCGGTGTCCCCGGCTTCGCCCACCCCCTGGTCGCGCCCGCCGAGTGGGCCGAACTCACCCGCCCCGGCACCCCCTTGCACTGGGCCGTCCTCGATGTCGCCGACGGCCCCGGCGCCCGCCCCGACCCGCACTGCCTCGAAGCCGCCGGCCGGCTGCGCAACGCGGGCGTCCGCGTCCTCGGCCACCTCGACACCACCTACGGCGCCCGCACCTTCGGCGAGCTGGTCTCCGAGGCGCAGCGCTACCTCGACTGGTACCAGGTCGACGGGTTCCTCCTGGACCGCTGCCCGACCGAACGCGCCACCCTCCCCGAGATCCGCCGCACGGTCACCACGCTGCGCGCGATCCGCGACGACGCCCACATCGTCCTCGGCCACGGCACCCACCCGCACCCCGGCTACGCCGAGAGCGCCGACCAGTTGGTCACCTTCTCCGGGCCCTGGAGCGACTACCGCTGGTCGCAGGTGGCGGAGTGGACCGCCGACTACCCGCCCGAGCGCTTCTGCCACTTCGTCCACGGGGTGCCCGGGCCCCACCTTGAGGAAGCGCTCCGGATCGCCCGCTGGCAGGGCGCCTCCACCATCTGGTTCACCGACCGGACCGACCGCGGCGGACGCGTCGATCCCTGGGAGACGATGCCCGGCTACTGGGACGACCTCGTCTCGCGGATCGGGACGGGTGTCTCGGAATGAAAAAGCCCATGGCAGTGTTACGGGGAGAACAACTGTAGTGATAGACCGACCAACGGAGTCCCCGTGTCGCTGCCACCCCTGGTCGAGCCCGCTTCCGAGCTCACCGTAGACGAGGTCCGCAGGTACTCCCGCCACCTGATCATCCCCGACGTCGGGATGGACGGGCAGAAGCGGCTGAAGAACGCCAAGGTGCTCTGTGTGGGCGCCGGCGGCCTGGGCTCGCCGGCGCTGATGTACCTCGCCGCCGCGGGCGTCGGCACGCTCGGCATCGTGGAGTTCGACGAGGTCGACGAGTCGAACCTGCAGCGGCAGATCATCCACAGCCAGGCCGACATCGGCCGCTCCAAGGCCGAGTCCGCCCGCGACTCCGTCCTCGGCATCAACCCGTACGTGAACGTGATCCTCCACGAAGAGCGGCTCGAGGCCGAGAACGTGATGGACATCTTCAGCCAGTACGACCTGATCGTCGACGGCACCGACAACTTCGCGACCCGCTACCTCGTCAACGACGCGGCCGTACTGCTCAACAAGCCGTACGTGTGGGGCTCGATCTACCGCTTCGACGGCCAGGCCTCCGTCTTCTGGTCCGAGCACGGTCCCTGCTACCGCTGCCTCTACCCGGAGCCCCCGCCGCCGGGCATGGTCCCCTCCTGCGCCGAGGGCGGTGTCCTGGGCGTGCTCTGCGCGTCCATCGGCTCCATCCAGGTCACCGAGGCCATCAAGGTCCTCACCGGCACCGGCGAGCCCCTCGTCGGCCGCCTGATGATCTACGACGCCCTGGAGATGCAGTACCGCCAGGTCAAGGTCCGCAAGGACCCGAACTGCGCGGTCTGCGGCCCGAACGCGACCGTCACCGAGCTCATCGACTACGAGGCCTTCTGCGGCGTCGTCTCCGAGGAGGCCCAGGAGGCGGCCGCCGGCTCGACGATCACTCCCAAGCAGCTCAAGGAGTGGATCGACGACGGCGAGAACATCGAGATCATCGACGTCCGCGAGATCAACGAGTACGAGATCGTCTCCATCCCGGGCGCCAAGCTGATCCCGAAGAACGAGTTCCTCATGGGCACCGCCCTGGAGACCCTCCCGCAGGACAAGAAGATCGTCCTGCACTGCAAGACGGGTGTCCGCAGTGCGGAAGTCCTCGCGGTCCTGAAGTCCGCGGGCTTCTCCGACGCCGTGCACGTCGGCGGCGGTGTGATCGGCTGGGTCAACCAGATCGAGCCCGACAAGCCGGTCTACTAGACACACGCTCTCCGGGGAGGGGCTCGGCACCTGGTGTGCCGGGCCCCTTTCCGCTGCCCCGACCGGGGACGCGGAGCCTAGGAGGCGCAGACCTTGCCGTCCTTCGGCACCGTCCCCTTCAGCAGATACGCGTTCACCGTCGAGTCCACGCAGTCGCTCCCGCTGCCGTACGCACCGTGGCCCTCGCCCTTCCAAGTGAGCTCCACGCCGACCCCCGCGCCCAGCTCGTCCGCCATGTTCCGGGCGCCCTCGTACGGTGTCGCCGGGTCGCCCGTGTTGCCGACCACCAGCACGGGTGCCGCACCCGGGGCACTCACCTCCGGGGTCTCGTACTGCCCGGCCACCGGCCAGTCGTGGCACCAGCCGGCCGCGTCCCAGCCGAGGAAGGGCCCGAACACGGGCGAGATCTTCTCGAACTCCGGCAGCAGCCGCTTGGTCTCGGCGAGCGTGGGTCGCTGCTTGTCGTCCAGACACGATATGGCCCGTTGGGCGTGGGTGGTCGTGCCGTAGTGCCCCGAGGCGTCGCGGTCGTTGTAGCCGTCGGCGAGCGCCAGCAGCTCCGATCCGTCCCCCTCCTCGGCGCTCTCCAGGGCGCTGGTCAGGGTGGGCCAGCTGTCCTTGCTGTACAGCGGCAGGACGATGCCGGTGAGGGCGAGCGACTGGGTCAGCTTCCGCTCGGACGAGGTCGGCAGCGGGTCCGTGTCGATCCGGTCCAGCAGGTCCACGATCTTCCGGGTGCCCTGCGCGGGGTCCTGACCGGTGGACTTCAGGTAGTTGTCCAGCGCGCGCTGGAAGCCCCGGGCCTGGTTCTCCGCGTGTCCCACGGCGTCGGCCTTCGGGTCGACGACCGCGTCCAGGACCAGCCGTCCGACGTTCTTCGGGAACAGGTGGGCGTAGACGCCGCCGAGTTCGGTGCCGTAGGAGATGCCGAAGTAGTTGGTCTTCCGGTCGCCGAGGACCTGGCGCATCAGGTCCATGTCGCGGGCGGTGTCCGTGGTGGAGACGTGCGCGAGCAGCTTGCCCGCGTCCTTCCGGCAGCCCTGCCCGAACTCCGAGGCGTCCCGGAAGTACGCCTGCTCCTCCGCGGGGGTGTCCGGGGTGATGTCCACGGCCTCGGACGCCTGGACGTCCTTGTCGCTCCGGCAGCGGATGCCCTCACTGGAACCCGTCCCGCGCGGGTCCCAGCTCACCAGGTCGTAGCGCTCCCGCAGGGCGGAGACGGTGGCGGCGTACGCGGGCATCGTCGAGACGCCCGACGCGCCGGGCCCGCCGAAGTTGAACAGCAGCGAGCCGATGCGGTCGTCACCGCGGGCCTCGGCGCGGATCAGTGCCAGGCCGATCGTCTCGCTGTCGGGCTTCGACCAGTCCAGCGGCACCTTCAGCGTGGCGCACCGCCAGTCGCTGCTCGGTGTGTAGCCGTCCTCCGACGCCTTGCAGCGCTCCCAGTCGAGTCGCTGCGAGGTGAGCGCGGAGGGCAGTGCCTTCGCGTCCGTCGTCGTGGACGAGCCTCCCGACGGCCGCGCGCCGTCGGACCGCTCGTCCCCCGAGCCTCCGGACGAGCCTGTGCTGCACCCCGCTGCCAGCATCGCGGCGGCAGCGGCCAGCGCCGCCCACCGTACGCATCGCGCCATCACATGTCCCCCCTCGCAGGCCGTCCGCACCGTGCAGCGGATGGCTGTCCGGCCATGGTAGGCCGATCAAGCGACCGCCGCTCCGGCCTGTGGATAACTCTCTGACCTGCGCATTTCCGGTGCGGTCCGGCCGGTCTCTACGAGCAGACCGTCCCCGCCGCCGGCACCTTCCCGTTCAGGAGGTAGCCGTTCACCGCGGTCTGGACGCACTTGTTCCCGCTGTCGTACGCCCCGTGCCCCTGGCCCTTGTAGGTCAGCTCGACGCCGACGCCGGTGCCCAGCGCGTCCACCATCTTCCGGGCCCCCTCGTACGGGGTGGCCGGGTCACCGGTGTTGCCCACGACGAGGATCGGGGCGGATCCGGGCGCGCTGACGTCGGGGTGGTCGGCGGCGCCCGCCACCGCCCAGCCGGTGCAGCTGAGCATGCCCCAGGCCAGGTAGTCCCCGAACAGGGGAGAGGCGGCACGGAACTCGGGCAGTCTCTGCTCGACCTGGGCGGTGGTGTAACGCGGTTTCTCGTCGGCGCAGTTGATGGAGACGTTGGCGGCGGTGAGGTTGCTGTACTCGCCGTTCTGGCTGCGCCCGTTCATCGCGTCGGACAGCAGCATGAGAACCGAGCCGTCACCGTCGTACGCCCGCTCCAGACCGTCGGTGAGGTACTCCCAGAAGTCCTTCGAGTACAGCGCCTGGGCGATGCCGTTGGTCGCGGCGGTCTGGGTCAGCAGCCGCTGTCCGCTGCCCGGGACGGGCTTCCTGTCGAGGTCCGCGAGCAGCTTGGCGATGCGGCTCTCGACGTCCTGCGCGGTGTCCCCCAGCGGGCAGTCCTCGGTGCGGGAGGTGCAGTCCGCGGCGAAGTTGTCGAGCGCGAGCTGGAACCCCTCGGCCTGTCCGAGCGAACCCTGCTCGGAGTCCTGCGTGGGATCGACCACCGCGTCGAAGACGGCGCGCCCGACGTTTTTCGGGAACAGGTGGGCGTAGACGCCGCCGAGTTCGGTGCCGTAGGAGATGCCGAAGTAGTACAGCTTCCGGTCACCGAGGACCTGGCGCATCAGGTCCATGTCGCGGGCCGCGTCCGTGGTCCGTACGTGCGGCAGGACCTTCCTGGAGTTCTCCTCGCAGGCCGTGTTGAACTCCTTGGTGTGGCTCACCAGCGCCGCCCGCTCGGCCGCCGTGTCGGGGGTGGCGTCCTGCTGGAAGTACGCGTCGAGCTGAGGGTCGTTCAGACACTCCACGGGCGCGCTGCGACCGACTCCGCGCGGGTCGAAGCTCACCAGGTCGTACCGGGTGCGCAGGGGCGCGTAGTCCGTGCCGAAGGCGGGGAGCGTGGTGACGCCGGAGCCGCCGGGCCCGCCGAAGTTGAAGACGAGCGAGCCGATGCGCCGCTTCTCGGATCCGCTCGCCTTCGCCCGGATCAGGGCGAGGCCGATCGTGTCCCCCTCGGGCTTGTTCCAGTCGAGGGGCGCCTTCAGGGTGGCGCACTGCCACTCGGCGCCGCCCGGCAGGGGTGACGGGGCGTCACCGCCGCCCTCGGCCTGGTCGGGCGCCGGGCAGTCCTTCCAGCTCAGCTTCTGGGCCGACAGGTCCTCGTCGTCCTTGGAGCCGCCGCCGCAGCCCGCCAGCACGGACGACAGCAGCAGGACGGTGGCGGTCAGCGCGGCGACACGCGGGCGAGGGGGTTTCGGCATGCCTCCATCCTGCGGTCACGCGCGGGGGAACGCTCGGGGCGCGCGCCGTAAGAGGTACGCCTCACGGCCCCGAAACGCACCGCTTTCGGGGCCTCACAGCGCGCCCTTGCGGGAGAGATGGTTGAAGGCCAGCCAGCCGGGCAGCACCGGCAGCCACAGGGTCAGCAGCCGGAACAGCAGTACGGCGGGGGCGGCGACCTCCTTGGGCAGTCCCACGGCGATCAGACCGACCGTCAGGGTCGCCTCCACGGCGCCCACTCCGCCCGGTGTCGGGGCCGCCGATCCCAGCGCGTTGCCCGCGAGGAAGACGACGGCGACGCTGGCGATGCTCAGCGAGGTCCCCTCTTGGCCGAAGGCGCGGATCGAGGCGTCCAGGCACATCACGAAGCAGGCCGTCAGCAGCAGCATGCCGCCGATGCCGGTGACCAGCTTCTGCGGCCGCTGCAGGACGTCCAGCATGCGCGGTACGACGCCCGCGAACAGCGACCGCACGCGCGTGACGACGAACTTCCTCAGGAACGGCACGGAGGTGACCACGAGCACGAGGACCGCCACCGTCAGCAGCCCCGCGATGACCGTCCGGGACGGCGACAGCGACGGCGTCTTCTCGGTGCCTGTCAGGTAACCGAAGGACAGCAGCATCAGGATGTGGCAGCCGAGCCCGAACAGCTGCGAGGCGCCGACGCTCGCCACCGCGAGGCCGGGCCGCACCCCCTGGCGTTGCAGGAAGCGGGTGTTGAGCGCCACGCCGCCCACCGCGGCAGGGGCGACGATCTTCACGAAGGAACCGGCGACCTGGGCCGCGACCGTCCGCAGGAACGGCACCCGCTCCGGCACGAAGCCCAGCAGCGCCATCGCCGCCGCGAAGTAGCTGCCCGCCGAGAACAGCACGGCCGCCGCGACCCAGCCCCACTCGGCGTTCTCGATGAGCGGCCCGAACTCGATGTGGGTGAGCTGCGTCAGCAGGAAGTACGCGCCGATGGCACCCGCGATGAAGCTCATCAGGGTGCGCGGCCGCACCCGCTCCAGGCGGGCCGGCTCGACCGGGGCCTGCGGCCTGATCAGCAGCACCTCGTGGCGGATCTGCGTCAGCAGGTCCTCCTCGCGCGCTTCCTCGATGGCCTCGTCGATGGCCCGCTTCTCGGCCCGGGCCTCCGCCTTGACGGTCTTCTTGTCGGGCTTCTCCAGGACGGGCCTGACGTCGTCGGAGGCCTCCGCCAGGCGGTCCTGCTTGGCCAGCCGGGACGCCTCCAGGACCGCCTCGCGCTCGCGCTGCGCCCGCTCCCGGCCGAGTCTGCGCAGCGTCGCGCGCGTGGAGCGCGACAGCGCGATGGGCTGGAGCATGGGGAGGCAGTCGGCCACCGCGTCGGGCCCGAGGACGCCGACCGCCGAGGCCACCGCGCGCTGTGCGCCCACCCGCAGCCCCAGGGTCGTCACCAACTGGGCGACGTCCATGCGCAGCAGCAGGGCGCTGGCCGCGATCTCGCCGCCGCGCAGATCGGTGAGGACCACCGCGCCGGAACGATCCACCAAGATCGCGTCACCCGCCAGCCTGCGGTGCGCGATGCGCCGCGACTGGAGCGACTGCACCTGGCGCCAGGTGCTGCGCAGCAGGTCGTCGGTGATCTCGTCCTCGGCCAGCGAGTCGAGCGTGCGCCCACCGGTGTGCTCGTAGACGAGCATCACGGCGTCGGGGCCGAGTTCGGAGGTGGCGATCAGCTTGGGCGCGTTGGCGCCGGCCGCGATGGCCGCGTACGCGAGCAGCGCCTCCTGCTCCAGCGCCTGCCGCAGCGACTGGAGGCTGCTGCGGGTGGCGAAGCCGCGCAGGGTGAGGTTGCGCCACGCGCGGTAGAAGAACCCCTGGGCCTGCTGCTCGCGGTCGACCACGGTGACGTCCAGCGGTGGGCCGTCCTCCAGGGTGACGAAGTAGCGCCGGCCGCGGTCGCCGTTCTCCGTGACCTCCGAGAGGTCCTCGCGGGACGCGCTCACCGGGTGGAAGCCGACGGTCCTGAGCCCTGCCATGAGGGTCTGCCCGGTGGGGCGGACATTGGGCGAGCCGACCGCATAGAGCGTGCCGTAGGCGACCGTCCAGCCGATCAGCACCGTCAGGATGATCGAGAACGGCGTGGTGTAGCCGGTGACGAGCATCGAGAACGCGTCGAGGCACAGCACGATCCACAGCACCGCCCGCCAGCGCGGCCTGCGGGACATGCCGACGGCCGTCATATAGGCGATGACGGGCGCCAGATAGCCGTGCACGGGATCGGTGAGGGCGTGGATGTCGCCGGGGGAGGGCTGGGTGAGCGCCTCCTGGATGGAGTCCGGGGCGGCCTTGGCGACCCACAGGTCGGTGGCGAGGGTCACCCCGTGGGCGAGCACGGCGGCCAGCACGCCGTCGGCGATGCGCAGTCCGTCGCGCTTGATCAGCCGCTCGATCGCGAACGCGACCGGGACCAGCAGGATCGCGATGCTGGAGGCAAGACCGGCGATCTTGATGAGCAGGTCGGGTGCCTGGCCGGTGCCCTTGTTGATGTCCTGTTCGAGGCCGGAGGTGGTGCCGTGCGCGAACGCGGCGATCGCGAGCAGCACGACCACGGCCAGCACGCCGACCAGGAGCCGCATCAGGTCCGAGGGCCGGTGCACGCGCGCGGGGAGCAGCGGTTCGTCGCCCTCGACCTCGTCGGTGTGCACCTCGTCGTCCCCGTCCACGGCCGGTTCGGGCGCCTGCTCGATGTCCTTGCCGGCGGTGTCTGGGCGCGACGGGACGTCAGAGGTGCTCTCCGCGTCCTCCGGGTGCGCACCCTGTGGCTTCATCGTCTCTTCTTGATCTCGTATCACCAGTCACCGCCCGCACGATGGTGGCATGCCCCACCGACACGCGAGGGTGTCAGGGTGCACATGCGGGGGCGCACAGTCTGCCCGAAGCGCCGTCCGCGGGCGAGGGATACGCACGGTCGCGAGCCCGTCACATTGTCGGTGGGGTGGGGCAGGATGGGGCGGATGAGCGAGCAGAGCCTTCCTCGGGACGCCCACCCGGAGTACGCGGACACCCTGCCGGAGTACGCCGAGCGGGTCCTCGACGTGGCCGAACGGATCCCGCCCGGGCGCGTCATGACCTACGGCGACGTCGCCGAGTGGCTGGAGGAGGGCGGTCCCCGGCAGGTCGGCCGGGTGATGGCCCTGTACGGGTCGCCGGTGCCGTGGTGGCGTGTCGTGCGCGCGGACGGGGTCCTGCTGCCGGGCCACGAGCTGGAGGCGCTCGGCCACTACCGCGTGGAGGGCACGCCGCTGAAGGAGGCGAGCAGGGCCGCCGAGGGCCATCTGCCGCGCCTCGACATGAGACGGGCGCGCTGGGACGGCGGTGAACGCGCGGAGGGTCACACCTGACAGCTTCCGCCATCGGGCGGGCCCGAGGGGACCCTGAGACCCGTACGGGGGAAAGGGGGCACGTCCGTGGCATGCCGTACGTTCGTGGGGCGAGGGACGTACGGGTCCGCGGTGTCGTGAGTGCTCCCGGAGAACCATGGGAAGAAGGGGAAGCCCTGCTTCCGCTCCACTCGTCGGCGTAGCGTCGGCGGCACGCGTCCCCCTCACCCCCCGCCCACCGCCCTGCACGCGCGGCGGGGCGCCCAACAGCACACCCACCAGGACCGGCGAACCACGTGAGCTCCTCTTCCTCCACCGGACGCCTGTCGCACCCCCAGGTGCGACAGGGGAACCGTGGCGCTTACCGACTGGTGCGTACCCCACCGGCCCGTGTGGATCCCCCTCGTCTGGACGCCGCACAGCGCTCCGTGGTTGAGCACAAGGGCGGTCCTCTGCTCGTCCTCGCAGGTCCGGGCACCGGCAAAACGACCACGCTCGTCGAGTCGGTCGCCGCGCGGATCGCCCGCGGAGGGGACCCCGCGCGCGTGCTCGTGCTGACGTTCAGCCGCAAGGCCGCCGTCGAACTGCGCGACCGGATGGCGCTGCGCATCGGAGCCGCCCGCGCGCCGCAGGCGACCACCTTCCACTCGTTCTGCTACGCCCTGGTCCGCGCCCACCAGGACAGCGACCTGTTCGTGGAGCCGCTGCGGCTGCTCTCCGGCCCCGAGCAGGACGTCGCCGTGCGCGAACTGCTCGCCGGGCAGCCCGACCTGGAGCGGCTCGGACTGGCGCATGTGCGCTGGCCTGACGAGCTGCGGGCCTGTCTGACCACCCGGGGCTTCGCCGACGAGGTCCGCGCGGTCCTCGCCCGCAGCCGTGAACTCGGCCTGGGCCCCGACGCCCTGGACGCCTTCGCCCGCCGTATCGGCCGCCCGGACTGGCGGGCCGCGGCCGCCTTCCTCGCCGAGTACCTCGACGTCCTCGACCTCCAGGGCGTGCTCGACTACGCGGAACTGGTCCACCGCGCGGTCCTGCTCGCCCGCCGCCCCGAGGTGGCCCGGCGGCTCACCGCCCAGTACGACGCCGTGTTCGTCGACGAGTACCAGGACACCGACCCCGCCCAGGTGCGGCTGCTGCACGCCCTCGCCGGCGACGGCCGCACCCTGGTCGCGCTCGGCGACCCCGACCAGTCGATCTACGCGTTCCGCGGCGCCGATGTGAACGGCATCCTCGACTTCCCGTACGCCTTCCCGCGCGCGGACGGCCGTCCGGCCCCCGTCGAGGTCCTGCGCACCTCCCGGCGCTCCGGCGCCGGTCTGCTGGCCGCGACCCGGCTGGTGACCCAGCGCATGCCGCTCACCCGGCTGCCGGCGGAGAAGGTCCGGGCCCACCGGGAACTGACCCCCGTGCGGGACGGGGGCCGCGTCGAGGTGTACACCTACCCGACGCCCGGCACCGAACTGGACAACATCGCCGACATCCTGCGCAGGGCGCATCTGGAGGACGGCGTTCCGTGGAGCGAGATGGCCGTCCTGGTACGCGCCGGCTCCCGCACCATCCCGGTGATCCGCCGCGCGCTCACGGCGGCCGGGGTCCCGCTGGACATCGACGGCGACGACGTCCCGCTGCGCCACGAACCGGCGGTGGCGCCCTTGCTGACGGCGCTTCGGGCGGTGGCCACGGCGGAGAGTGCGGTACGGCCGTCAGGGGCCGAATCCGACGGGGCAGGGGGCGAGGAGGCGACCGTATCCGGATCGGAGGGTGACGAGGACGCAGCCATCGCCGAACCCGAGCCTTCGGACGCCCCCTGCTGGCTCGACACCGAGACCGCCCTCACGCTCCTCACCTCACCCCTCGCCGGCATGGACGCCGCCGATCTGCGCCGTCTCGGGCGGGCCCTGCGCGACGAGGAGCGGGCCGCGGGCAACGCCCTGCCGCCGCCCTCGGACGACCTCCTCGCGCGGGCGCTGGCCGAACCCGAGCGGCTCGCCGTGCACGACCCCGGGTACGCGCGGGGCGCCCAGCGGCTCGGCGCGCTGCTCAGGAAGGCCCGTGAGCGCCTCGCGGGCGGCGGCAGCGCCGAGGAGGCGCTGTGGGACCTGTGGCAGGGCACACCGTGGCCCGCGCGGCTGGAGCGCACCGCCCGGCGCGGCGGCGCGGCGGGCCGCAACGCCGACCGCGACCTCGACGCCGTGTGCGCGTTGTTCGCGACCGCCACGCGCGCGGAGGAGCGCACCGGCGGCCGCGGCGCCCTGAACTTCCTGGAGGAGATCGAGGCCGAGGACATCGCCGCCGACACCCTCACCCGGCGTGCCGTACGCCCCGACGCCGTCCGCCTGATGACCGCGCACCGCTCCAAGGGCCTGGAATGGCGCCTGGTCGTCGTCGCGGGCGTCCAGGAGGGCCTGTGGCCGGACCTGCGCCGCCGCGGCTCCCTGCTGGAGGCCGACCGCATCGGCCGCGACGGACTCGCCGAACCGCTCACCCCGGGCGCGCTGCTCGCCGAAGAGCGCCGCCTGTTCTACGTGGCCGCCACACGCGCGCGTGAGCGCCTCGTCGTCACCGCGGTCAAGGCCCCGGCCGACGACGGCGACCAGCCCTCCCGCTTCCTGACCGAACTCGGCGTCGAACCCAAGGACGTCACCGGCCGCCCGCGCCGCCCCCTGTCGGTCGCCGCCCTGGTCGCCGAACTCCGGGCCACGACGGTCGACCCGCGCGTCTCCGACACCCTCAGGGAGGCCGCCGCCCACCGGCTCGCCCGCCTCGCCGCGCTCGCCGACGAGGACGGCCGCCCGCTGGTCCCCGCGGCCCATCCCTACCGCTGGTGGGGCATGTTCGAGCCGACCGAGTCCAAGGTGCCGCTGCGCAACCGCGACCAGCCCGTCGTGCTCTCCGGAAGCGCCCTCGACCAACTCGCCAACACCTGCGCCCTCCAGTGGTTCCTGGGCCGCGAGGTGAAGGCCGACGCGCCCGCGACCGTCGCCCAGGGCTTCGGCAACGTCGTGCACGTCCTCGCCGACGAGGTCGCCTCCGGGCACACCCCCGCCGACCTCGACGTCCTCATGGAGCGCCTCGACTCGGTGTGGAACGCGCTCGCCTTCGACGCGCCCTGGAAGTCGGCGCAGGAGAAGGAGAACGCGCGCGTGGCGCTCGAACGCTTCCTGAAGTGGCACGTGATGGACCGCACCGGGCGCACTCCGGTGGCCAGCGAGCACGACTTCGACGTCACCCTGGAGGCGGGCGACGTGGAGGTGCGCATCCGCGGCCAGATGGACCGCGTGGAGGCCGACGGCGACGGGCGCGCGTACGTCGTCGACTTCAAGACCGGCAAGCAGCCCGTCAGTTCCGCCGACGTGGAGCGCCACCCCCAGCTCGCCGTCTACCAGCTCGCCGTCCGCGAAGGTGCCGTCGACGAGGCCTTCGACGGCGCACGGCCCGAGCCGGGCGGCGCCGAACTCGTCCAGCTGCGCCAGGGCGCGGCCAGGCGGGACGGCGGCGAGACCCTGCCCAAGGTGCAGGCCCAGGAGCCGCTGGAGGGCGAGTGGGTGGGCGATCTGCTCGCCACCGCCGCCGGGAAGGTCCTCGACGAACGGTTCACGCCGAACTCCGGCCAGCACTGCTCGCACTGCGCCTTCAAGGCCTCGTGCAGTGTGCAGCCGGAGGGACGGCACGTCGTCGAGTGAGGTGAGCACCCGGTGTGATCAGTCGCACCACGCGTGCTGACCAGCGCTTCTACCGGCCCGAAGGGGCGATTCGTCCTCCGTTGTCAGTGCGCGCCGCTAGCCTCTGCGACATGCCCGCCCGTATCACCGATCCCGATCAGCTCAAGGAGCTCCTCGGCATCCCGTTCACCCCGGAGCAGACGGCCTGCATCATCGCGCCGCCCGCCCCGCAGGTGATCGTGGCCGGTGCCGGTTCGGGCAAGACGACGGTGATGGCCGCGCGCGTGGTCTGGCTGGTCGGCACCGGCCAGGTCGCCCCCGAACAGGTCCTCGGCCTGACCTTCACCAACAAGGCCGCCGGTGAACTCGCCGAGCGCGTCCGCAAGGCGCTCGTCAAGGCGGGCGTCACCGACCCCGACGTCATCGACCCGGACAACCCCCCGGGCGAACCGGTGATCTCCACGTACCACGCCTTCGCGGGCCGCCTGCTGACCGACCACGGCCTGCGCATCGGCCTGGAGCCGACCTCGCGGCTGCTCGCCGACGCCACCCGCTACCAGCTCGCCGCGCGCGTGCTGCGCGAGGCCCCGGGCCCCTACCCGGCCCTGACCCGCTCCTTCGCCGACCTCGTCAGCGACCTGCTCGCCCTCGACTCCGAGCTCGCCGAACACCTCGTACGCCCCGAGCGACTGCGCGGGTACGACGCCGAGCTGCTGCTCACCCTCCAGGGCGCCAAGCTCACCAACGACACCCTGCGCAAGGTCCCCGAGGCGGCCGCCGCCCGCCGCGAACTCGCCGAGCTGGTCGTCCGCTACCGCGCCGCCAAACGCGAACGCGACCTGCTCGACTTCGGCGACCAGATCGCCCTGTCGGCGCGGCTCGCCGGGATCGACGAGGTGGGCCGCGTCCTGCGCGAGGAGTTCCGGGTGGTGCTCCTCGACGAGTACCAGGACACCTCGGTCGCCCAACGCGTCCTCCTCGAGGGCCTGTTCGGCGGCGGCACCGGCCACCCGGTGACCGCCGTCGGCGACCCCTGCCAGGCCATCTACGGCTGGCGCGGTGCCTCCGTCGCCAACCTCGACGACTTCCCCGAGCACTTCGCCCACCCCGACGGCCGCCCCGCCGCCCGCCAGGCGCTCAGCGAGAACCGCCGCAGCGGCGGCCGCCTCCTCGACCTCGCCAACGGCCTCGCGGAGCCCCTGCGCGCCATGCACGCGGGCGTGGAGGCCCTGCGCCCCGCCCCCGGTGCCGAGCGCGACGGCACGGTGCGCTGCGCCCTGCTGCCCACCCACGCCGAGGAGATCGACTGGATCGCCGACTCCATCGCGCACCTGGTGAACACCGGCAAGGCGCCCGGCGAGATCGCCGTCCTGTGCCGTACGGCCACCGACTTCGCCGAGATCCAGGGCGCCCTGGTGGCCCGGGACATCCCCGTGGAGGTGGTGGGCCTGGCGGGCCTGCTGCACCTCCCGGAGGTGGCCGACCTGGTCGCCGTCTGCGAGGTCCTCCAGGACCCCGGCGCCAACGCCTCCCTGGTCCGCCTGCTGACCGGCCCGCGCTGGCGCATCGGCCCGCGTGACCTCGCCCTCCTTGGGCGGCGCGCCCGGCGGCTGGTGTCCCACGCGCGCGTGGACGGCGACGACGACCCCGACCGCCGGCTCGCCGAGGCCGTCGAGGGGGTCGACCCCGCCGAGGTGATATCGCTCGCGGACGCCCTGGAGACCTTCCTGGAGTCGCCCCTGAACGGCGACGAGGACGACGACGGACTGCCGTTCTCGCCGGACGCGCGCGTGCGCTTCGCCCGCCTGGCCACCGAACTGCGCGATCTGCGCCGCTCGCTCGCCGACCCGCTGATGGACGTCCTGCACCGCGTCCTCGCCGTCACGGGCCTGGAGGTCGAGCTGTCGGCGTCGCCGCACGCCCTGGCCGCCCGCCGCCGCGAGACCCTGTCGAACTTCCTGGACGTCGCCGCCGCCTTCGCCGCGGGCGACGGTGAGGCCACCCTGCTCGCCTTCCTCGGCTTCCTGCGCACCGCCGCCCAGTACGAGAAGGGCCTCGACAACGCCCTGCCGGGCGGCGAGAACACCGTCAAGGTGCTCACCGCGCACAAGTCCAAGGGCCTGGAGTGGGACGTCGTCGCCGTGCCCGGCCTGGTCACCGACACCTTCCCCAGCGCCAAGGGCCGCGAGAAGTGGACCGCCCAGGCCAAGGTGCTGCCGCACGCCCTGCGCGGCGACACCGAGACGCTGCCCGACATCGGCTCCTGGGACTCCCGCGGCATGAAGGCCTTCCACGAGGCCATGAAGGAGCACCAGCACACCGAGGAACTCCGCCTCGGCTACGTCACCTTCACCCGCCCCCGCTCCCTCCTGCTCGGCTCCGGCCATTGGTGGGGGCCGACGCAGAAGAAGCCCAGGGGACCGTCCGACTTCCTCCAGGCCCTGTACGAGCACTGCGCGGCCGGCTTCGGCGAGATCGAGGAGTGGGCGGACGAGCCCGCTGAGGACGACGAGAACCCGGCGTTCCACAGCCGGACCGAGGACCAGGTGTGGCCGCTGCCCCTGGACGCGGCGGCGTTCGTGCGCCGCCGCAGGGCCGCCGAGACCGTCCTGGCCCACCTGGAGGACCTCGCCTCCCACACGGACGCGCACCCCGCGGCCGTACACGACCCGAGCACCTACGACGACCCCGACTGGCCCCCGCCCCCGGACGACGAAGAGCCGCCCCTCGACGGCTTCGAGGAGGGCGCCCTTCCCGAAGACCCAGGAGGGCCCGAGGACTGGGACGACTGGACGACGGAACGCCCCGCCGTACCGCACCAGGCGACCGCGCCGGACAGCGACGGACACGCCCACGCGCGGACGGCCCCTCCCGCACGCCCCCACGCCCGCCTCACCCCCGAAGAGGCCCGCACCGTCGACTCCTGGGACCGCGACCTCGACGCGCTCACCGGTGAACTCCTGCGGGCGCGGGAGGCCGTGACCGACGTACCGCTGCCCATGTCGCTCACCGCGTCCCAGGTGATGAGGCTGGCCGCCGACCCGGACGGGCTCGCGCAGGAACTCGCGCGCCCCATGCCGCGCCCCCCGCAGCCCGCCGCGCGCCGGGGCACCCGCTTCCACGCCTGGGTCGAGTCCCGCTTCGAGGCGCTGACGCTGCCCATGCTGGAGCCGGAGGAACTGCCGGGCGGTGACGCCGAGATCGCCGACGAGCGCGACCTGGAGAGCCTCAAGGACGCCTTCGAGCGCACCGAGTACGCCCAGCGCACACCCCACCGCGTGGAGGCGCCCTTCCAACTCGCCATCGCGGGGCGCGTCGTCCGCGGCCGTATCGACGCCGTCTACCGGCACGACGACGGCGAGGGGACGACGTACGAGATCGTCGACTGGAAGACCAGCCACACCCGCTCCGCCGACCCCCTCCAGCTCGCTCTGTACCGCCTCGGCTGGGCCGAGCAGCAGGGAGTGCCTGTGGAATCGGTCACGGCAGCGTTCCTGTACGTGCGCACCGGAGAGGTCGTACGACCCGGCGGCCTGCCCGATCGGGCGGCCCTGGAACGGCTGTTGACCCAGGAACCGGGCGGTCGGCCGACGGGTTCCGGGCAGGCGAACTGTGAGGAACCGCCCAACGAGGATGTCGGTGCGGGCCGATAGGCTCATGACCATGAGCCTGACCCCGGACAGCGCCGTCCGTACGTACATCGAGCAGCACCGCGCCGCCTTCCTCGACGACCTCACTGACTGGCTGCGCATCCCGTCCGTCTCGGCCCAGCCCGACCACGGAGCAGATGTACGACGCAGCGCCGACTGGCTCGCCGAGAAGCTCCGGGAGACCGGGTTCCCCACGGCCGAGGTCTGGGAGACCCCGGGCGCGCCCGCCGTCTTCGCCGAATGGCCCGCCGAGGACCCCGCGGCGCCCACGGTCCTCGTCTACGGCCACCACGACGTCCAGCCCGCCGACCGCGAGGACGGCTGGGACAGCGACCCCTTCGAGCCGGTCGTCCGCGGAAACCGCCTCTACGCGCGCGGGGCGGCCGACGACAAGGGCCAGGTCTTCTTCCACACCCTGGGCGTCCGCGCCCACCTCGCCGCCACCGGCCGCACCGCGCCCGCGGTCCGTCTGAAGCTGCTGATCGAGGGCGAGGAGGAGTCCGGCTCACCCCACTTCCGCGCACTGGTCGAACAGCAGGCCGAGCGGCTCGCCGCCGACGTCGTGATCGTCTCCGACACCAGCATGTGGGACGAGGACACGCCCACCGTGTGCACCGGCATGCGGGGCCTCGCCGAGTGCGAGATCCGGCTGTACGGCCCCGACCAGGACATCCACTCCGGCTCCTTCGGCGGCGCCGTCCCCAACCCGGCCACCGCCGTCGCCCGCCTGGTCGCCGCCCTGCACGACGAGCACGCGCGCGTGACGATCCCCGGCTTCTACGACGGCATCGTCGAACTGACCGACCGGGAGCGCGAACTCTTCGCCGAACTGCCTTTCGACGAGGAGCAGTGGCTGCGCACGGCCCACTCGCACGCCACCCACGGCGAGGCCGGACACACCACCCTGGAGCGCGTCTGGGCCCGCCCCACGGCAGAGGTCAACGGCATCGGCGGCGGCTACCAGGGCCCCGGCAGCAAGACGGTCGTGCCGTCCTCCGCGATGGTGAAGCTCTCCTTCCGGCTGGTCGCGGGGCAGGACCCCGACCACATCGAGAAGGCCGTCCGTGCCTGGGCCGCCGGCCAGGTCCCCGCCGGGATCCGGCAGGAGATCACCTTCGCCGCGGCCACGCGCCCGTGCCTGACCCCGCTGGACCACCCCGCCCTCCAGTCCGTCGTCCGGGCCATGGGCCGCGCCTTCGAGAAGCCCGTCGGCTTCACGCGCGTGGGCGGCTCAGGACCGGCCGCCGATCTCCAGGACGTCCTCGGTGCCCCCGTGCTCTTCCTGGGCATCTCCGTCCCCTCCGACGGCTGGCACGCGCCGAACGAGAAGGTCGAGCTGGACCTGCTCCTCAAGGGCGTCGAGACCTCCGCCTACCTGTGGGGCGATCTCGCCGAGCACCACTGTCATGCGCCCTGATCGTCCCGCGCCGTCCGGATCGGCATGGAACGAGGAGCAGACTGGAAGAGCTGTCCCGTACCGCCGAATCCCACCGGACCCGGTCCCCGCCCGCCGTACGTCCCGCCGAACCCATCCGCCACACCGGGGGAGTTGGAAGCACCCGTGACCACCTGGACCGACCACACCGCCGACCGTCCCGTCTCGCTCACCGCCCCGAGCGGCATCGACCGCGCCGCGCACCACCGGCTCGACGAGGCCTGGCTGGCGGCGGCGTGGAGCCACCCCACGACCCGTTGCTTCGTGGTCTCCGGCGGCCAGGTCCTCATCGACGAGGCCGCGGACGGCCGTACCGAACTCGTCATGACCCCGTCCTTCGAGGCCCCGCTCACCGAGGCGCACCGCTACTTCCTCGGCATCGACGAGGACGGCGTGCGCTACTTCGCGCTCCAGAAGGACGCGCTGCCGGGCCGTATCGACCAGTCCGCGCGTCCGGCCGGTCTGCGGGAGGCCGGGCTGCTGCTGTCCGCGCGCGACGCCGGGCTGATGGTGCACGCGGTCGGCCTGGAGAACTGGCAGCGCACCCACCGCTTCTGCTCCCGTTGCGGCGAGCGCACGGTCATCGCCGCGGCCGGCCACATCCGCCGCTGCCAGGCCTGCGGCGCCGAGCACTACCCGCGCACCGACCCGGCCGTGATCATGGCGGTCACCGACGAGGAGGACCGCATCCTGCTCGGCCGCCAGGTGCACTGGCCCGAGGGACGCTTCTCGACCCTCGCCGGGTTCGTGGAGCCCGGCGAGTCCATCGAGCAGTCGGTGCGCCGCGAGGTCTTCGAGGAGGCCGGCATCACCGTCGGACAGGTCGAGTACGTCGCCAGCCAGCCCTGGCCGTTCCCGTCCAGCCTGATGCTCGGCTTCATGGCCCGCGCCACCTCCACCGAGATCAATGTCGACGGCGACGAGATCCACGAGGCCCGCTGGTTCTCCCGCGAAGACCTCCGGGCGGCCTTCGAGTCCGGCGAGGTCCTCCCGCCGTACGGCATCTCGATCGCGGCGCGTCTGATCGAGCTCTGGTACGGCAAGCCGCTGCCGACGAGGAGCTTCGTCTGAGAGGACGTGCATGCCCGACCCGTACTGGAACCACAACGTCCACTACCACCGGCTGGTGCTCGACGCCGTGCCGGAGGGCTGTGGTGAGGCCCTGGACGTGGGGTGCGGGGACGGGCTGCTCGCCCGCAAGCTGGCGGAGCGCGCCGCGTCCGTTACCGGCGTGGACCGCTCACCGGAGATGATCCGGCAGGCACGCGCGGCCTCTCCCGGGACCCTCACCTTCCTGGAGGCTGACTACCTCGACGGCAGGGCCCTGCCGGAGGGCACGTACGACTTCGTCAGCGCGGTCGCCGTGGTGCACCACGCGCCCTTCGAGGACGCCCTCGACGGTCTCGTACGGCTGCTGGCGCCCGGTGGACGCCTGGTGATCGTCGGGATGGCGTACAACAGGACGGCGCTGGACTGGGTGATCAGCGGCTGCGGGGTGCCCGCGAGCCTGCTGATGAGGAAGCTGCGGGGCGGCAAGAGAAGCCCGGCCGGCATGCCCATGGAGGACTCGGCCATGCACTGGGGCGAGGCCCGGCGGGCCACCCGGCACCTCCTGCCCGGCCGCCGGTACCGGCGATGGCTGCTGTGGCGCTACACGGCGGTCTGGGACAAACCGGAAGAGGGCGGCCCCTGAGCTTCCTCAGGAACCGCCCTCTTGGGTCGCGCCTACGCGCCGATCTTCTGCTTCACCTGCGCCAGAGACGGGTTCGTGAGCGTGGAACCATCACTGAACAGAACCGTGGGCACTGTCTGGTTCCCGCCGTTCGCCTTCTCCACGAACGCGGCGGACTCCGGGTCCTGCTCGATGTTGATCTCGGTGTACGTGATGCCCTCGCGGTCCATCTGCTTCTTCAACCGCTGGCAGTAGCCGCACCAGGTGGTGCTGTACATCGTCACAGTGCCCGGCATGTCTCTCGCGCTCCTCAGCAGCTCGGGGGATGGGTGCTCGCAGAGGGGAAACGTACGTGAAACGGCCACCATTCCCGTACCCGGCGACCTGTCCCGGGTGACGCCTGCCGCATTAGTACGACTGCGAGGGCATCCCTGTGGACAACCGGCTCAGCCGTCTCCGCCGACCTGGCAGCATGGCCGTGTGACAGCAGCAACGCACTCCACCCTCTTCCCGCGCACCCCGGACTCTGCCGACGCGGTGCTCGAAGGGCTCGACCCCGAGCAGCGCGAGGTCGCCACCGCCCTGCACGGGCCGGTGTGCGTGCTCGCGGGCGCCGGAACCGGCAAGACCCGGGCGATCACCCACCGCATCGCCTACGGGGTGCGGGCCGGCATCCTCCAGCCCTCCAGCGTGCTCGCCGTCACCTTCACCAACCGCGCCGCAGGGGAGATGCGCGGCCGTCTCCGCCAGCTCGGCGCCTCCGGCGTCCAGGCCCGGACCTTCCACTCCGCGGCCCTGCGCCAGCTCCAGTACTTCTGGCCGAAAGCCGTCGGCGGCTCCATGCCCCGGCTCGTCGACCGCAAGATCCAGCTCGTCGCCGACGCGGCCGCCGCCTGCCGCATCCGCCTCGACCGGGGCGAACTGCGGGACGTCACCGGGGAGATCGAGTGGTCCAAGGTCACCCAGACCGTGCCTTCCGAATACGCCCTCGCGGTCGCGAAGGCCGGCCGCGAGACCCCCCGCGCCGCGGCCGAGATCTCGCAGCTCTACGCCGCCTACGAGGACCTCAAGCGGGAGCGCGCCGTCATCGACTTCGAGGACGTGCTGCTGCTGACCGTCGCGATCCTCCAGGACCGGGGCGACATCGCCGAACAGGTCCGCGCCCAGTACCAGCACTTCGTGGTCGACGAGTACCAGGACGTCAGCCCCCTCCAGCAGCGCCTGCTGGAACTCTGGCTCGGCCGGCGCGACAGCCTGTGCGTCGTCGGCGACGCCAGCCAGACGATCTACTCCTTCACCGGCGCAACCCCCGATCACCTGCTCGACTTCCGCACCCGCCACCCCGGTGCCACCGTCGTCAAGCTGGTCCGTGACTACCGCTCCACCCCCCAGGTGGTCCATCTGGCCAACGGCCTGCTCGCCCAGGCCCACGGCCGCGCCGCCGACCACCGGCTGGAACTCGTCTCCCAGCGCCGCCCGGGCCCCGAGCCCGGATACACCGAGTACACCGACGAACCCGCCGAGGCCGAGGGCGCCGCCCGCCGCATCCGCGAACTTCTCGACGCGGGCGTCCGGGCCAGCGAGATCGCCGTCCTGTTCCGCACCAACGCCCAGTCCGAGACCTACGAACAGGCCCTCGCCGACGCCGGGGTGCCCTACCAGCTGCGCGGTGCAGAGCGGTTCTTCGACCGCCCCGAGGTGCGCCGGGCCATCGTCAAACTCCGCGGCGCGGCCCGCTTCGGCGGCAACGACTCACAGCTGGACGACGCCGTCGACCTGCCCTCCCAGGTGCGTGCCGTGCTCTCGGGCGAGGGCTGGACCACCGAGCCGCCGGCCGGCTCCGGGGCCGTCAGAGAGCGCTGGGAGTCCCTGGCCGCCCTGGTCAACCTCGCGCAGGACTACGCCGCCGCCCGGTCCGGCGCCACCCTCGGCGACCTGGTGGCCGAACTCGACGAGCGGGCGAACGCCCAGCACGCCCCGACGGTGGAGGGCGTCACCCTCGCCTCCCTGCACTCCGCCAAGGGCCTGGAGTGGGACGCCGTCTTCCTGGTCGGGGTCGCCGAGGGCATGATGCCGATCAGCTACGCCAAGACCGACGAGCAGGTCGAGGAGGAACGCCGTCTCCTCTATGTCGGTGTCACCCGCGCCCGTGAACGCCTCCAGGTGTCCTGGTCGCTCTCCCGCTCGCCCGGCGGCCGTCCCAACCGTCGCCCCAGCCGCTTCCTCGACGGACTGCGCCCCGGCTCCGTCGCCACCGCGGGCCGCAGCGCCGCGGTGGGAGCGGGGGGAGTGGAACGCGGCTCCATGGGTGCCGTGGCGGGCGCCGCCGCCCCCAGACGGACCCGGCGCACCCCGGCCCGCTGCCGGGTCTGCGGGCGCACGCTCACCGACGCCGGCGAGATGAAGCTGATGCGCTGCGAGGACTGTCCCTCCGACATGGACGAGGGGCTCTACGAGCGGCTGCGCGACTGGCGCGCGGTGCAGGCGCAGCGCAGCGGACAGCCCGCCTTCTGCGTCTTCACCGACAAGACCCTCATCGCGATCGCCGAGGCCGTCCCTGACGACGAGCACGAGCTGGCGCGGATCCCGGGCGTCGGGATGCGCAAGCTCAACCGGTACGGAGCCGATGTCCTGGCCATCTGCGCAGGCCAGGAGGTCGCCGCGGAAGAAAACGAGGACTGACGCGAACTCGTCGAAAAAATAGTTTGCGCATGCCCCAGCAATCCCCATAGGTTCTTAGCCACGGGGACGGAGGCCTTCTCGGAGGCCCCGATTCCGTGTTCTACTTGCATATCCGTCGGACCGCGGCTCGCGCCGCAGTCCCCCGAGACGCCGAGAGGAGGCGATTGAAGTGATCAGCATCAGCAGCAGCTCCATCAGCACCGCCAAAATGACCGATCCCTCGGTCGTCTCCGCGTGCATGCTCGGCGTTTCGAACCTGGGCACCGGTCTGTCCGGCATTTCTGCCGCCCGTCCGGCCGGCGCCCTGTCTCTCACGGGTCTTCCCGTGCGGGAGCGCAATGAGCGACCGACCAAGGCACTGGAAGCAGTAGCGGCACAGGCGCAGGCCTATGCCTTTGCGGCGGCCGGTGCCGGATTCCGGAAGCAGACGACGCAGCACCACCTGATGTGGGCCTTCCGTGGGCCAGAACCCTGGAGTGATCCAGCCTGATTCGATCAGGCCGGCGCCTTCAGGGCCGCGGAACCCCATCCGGGATCCGCGGCCCTTCTGTTTTCCCCGAACGGGGAGAGCGGAGTGAAGGGGCCTCGGGACAACAACGCCGACCACCGGCCCAACAGGGCCGGAACGACAGACGAGGAAGACGAAACCGTGCAACTCGAAGCGCACGCCCCGTCCGTACCGCCTTCCGAAACGATCCCCCCGCCCGGCCTCACGGAGGACTCCACCTTGATCCCGCTCACCGCGCTCACCGCGCTCGACGACGCCATCGAGAACCTCGGCGTACCCGTCCCCTGCCGTTCCTACGACCCGGAGGTCTTCTTCGCCGAGTCGCCGGCCGACGTCGAGTACGCCAAGTCCCTCTGCCGCACCTGCCCGCTGATGGAGGCCTGCCTCGCCGGCGCCAAGGAGCGGCGTGAGCCCTGGGGCGTCTGGGGTGGCGAGCTGTTCGTGCAGGGTGTCGTCGTCGCCCGGAAGCGGCCGCGTGGTCGCCCGCGCAAGAACCCGGTCACGGCATGAACACCGCAGGAACGATCGACCGTCCTCTCACGAACGACCCCCAGAAGCAGGCCTCGATGACGCCGTCCATCAGCGAGCCCCACGGCTCCGTGATCCCAGACTTCACCACCACCGGCGCGACCGACACGCGTCAGAACAGGACCCGAGAGATGCAACTCCAACCAGAAGCCCTGGCTCGTGCGCATATGCATGAGCTGCTGCATGAGGCCGAGCGGGAACGCCGGGCCGTGCGCCTGGTGACCGCGCGCCGGATGCAGCGCCGGGCCGAGCGCGCCTCGCGGCGCGCCCGCCGGGCGCTCGCCATGGCGGTCATGCAGTAGCCGCAACCGACAGCCGCCCACCGGTGGCTCTCTCCTCGGGGGTCGGTCCGTGCGAACGGACCGGCCCCCGCAGTGCGTTGTACGCGCCGAACCGGCCACCCGGCGTTATCGTCGCGGGGTGACGAGTCTTTCCGGAGACGGTGACGGCGGCTCCCCGGCGGAGCCGCACCCCCTCGTGTGCGCCCGCTGCGGCACCCGGGCCGAGGGCCCGCGGCCCACCTGGACCTGCTCCGTGGAGAACGGCGTCCGCCAGTACTTCTGCGACGCCTGTTCCCGCGAGAACCTCAGGGCGATCGAGAGCCGGCTCGACTCGGCCTGGTGGTAGGCGCGCTCACGCCTCCGCGGCCGGAGTCTCCTCGTCGAACTCCGCCACTTCCTCCTCCGGCACGAACCCCGGCAGCCACTCCTCCAGCTCCTCGCGGAGCCGGACCGTCGCGCCCAGCTGGCACAGGACGCCGATGGTGCTGAGGGTCACCCGGTGGATGAGGAGGTAGGCCGGGGGCAGGTTGAGCTGCTTGCCGAGCTGGTGGGCGGGGGAGCGCGGGTCGGCGATCCGGGCCGCCTGGCTGCGGATCCAGCCGCGGGTGAAGGTGAACTCCTCGACCTGGGCCGGTTCGATGATCGGCAGCAGGTAGTCCAGGACCGCGTCGGGATCCAGCTCTATGGACTCCTTGACGAACCCTTCCGTGCGCAGCAGCTCGTAGACCGACTCCGCGTCGCCGTCGAGCGTCATGCGCAGGGAGGTGCCGATGGGGTCCGGGAGGCCGCCCGGCAGCCGGTCGACCGTGCCGAAGTCCAGGACGCCCAGGCGCCACTCCTCCTCGCCGTCCGGACCGCCGGGCAGCAGCCGGAAGTTGCCCGGGTGGGGGTCGGCGTGCAGCAGGCCGGTGCGGGCCGGGCCGGAGAAGAGGAAGCGGGCCAGCAGCTGGCCGGCCCGGTCGCGCTGCTCCTGGGTGCCGTCGGCGATCACCTCGGACAGCGGGATCCCGTCGATCCACTCGGTGATCAGGACCTGCTCGCACTGGTGGACCACGTCCGGCACCACGACGTCCGGGTCGTCCGTGAACTCCTCGGCGTGGGTGCGCTGGGCCTGGGCCTCCAGGCCGTAGTCGAGCTCCTCCGAGACACGGTCGCGCAGCTCCGAGATGAGGGGTTTGATGTCGATCCCCGGCACCAGTGGGCCCAATAGGCGGGCGAAACGGCCCAGTTGGTTCAGGTCGGACAGAAGCGCCTCGCCGGCGCCCGGGTACTGGACCTTGACCGCCACCTCCCGCCCGTCGTGCCACACCGCCCGGTGGACCTGGCCGATCGACGCCGCCGCCGAGGGCTTGTCGTCGAACTCCTCGAACAGCTGCGGCCAGTCCTCGCCCAGGCGCTCCGCCAGCACGGAGTGCACGGTGCGGGTCGGCATCGGGGGCGCCGCCTCCTGGAGCTTGGTCAGCGCCGCGCGGTAGGGGCCGGCGACCTCCTCGGGCAGCGCCGACTCGAAGACGGACAGGGCCTGGCCGAACTTCATGGCGCCGCCCTTGAGCTCCCCGAGCACCTTGAACAGCTGCTCCGCGGTGCGCTGTTGCAGCTCGCGGCCGACGATCTCCGCCGACTCGCCCACGATCCGCTTGCCCAGGCCCCAGGTGGCCCGTCCGGCGAAGCCGAGCGGGAGCGCGGCGAGCTTGGCGGTGCGGGTGACCGCCTTGCGGGGAAGATCAGACATGCGCCCTCCTGGTCCCTGCCGGCCGCACCGCGGCTGCCTCACGGCACCACCCCTCGGACGGCCCTTGCTCCGCCATTGTCTCGTGCGCTTCCCCGTCCTTGGGTGTGTGTTCTCCCTTACCTTTCTCCGCGGCACCGCAGGCGCATGCCGGATGCGGCCATACCGGGCGGGAGTGCCAGTTCAGGCCGGGGAGGGAGACCTCCCAGCGGGCTCCCGCGCTCGACGGGACACGGCCGTCGAGGAAGGCGAGGGCGTGTGCGGCCGCGAGTCCGGCGACCGTGGTCGCCAGTGTCAGGTCGCACGGCCGTACCGGAAGGGCCCGGCCCGAGCGCCATTGGGCGACCAGTCGGAGCCAGGCGGGGTCCCGGTCGGCGCGGGTCTCGTGCAGACAGCCGGCGCAGCCCGTCTCGCCCGGCAGGACCAGGGGGCCGACCACGCCGGTGGCCTCGACGACCCCCGCGTACAGATGAGGGGTGCCGGAGCGGACGAGGGGCTCGGCGGTGGCCGGGTCGGGGGCGTGCACGTCGACGTCGTCCCGTGGGGCGAGGATCACCAGGGAGAGGCCGGGGTCGTCCATGCCGGCCGAGGACCGGGAGGTGCGGCGTGGTGGGCGGTCCGGTGCCGCCTCCTGCACCGCCCGGCGGGCGGCCGTGTCCCTGAGGTCGCCGACGGAGGTCGCGGGCAGGCCGCCCGGGGCGACGTCCCCCGGCTCGACACGCCCGCCGTCGCGCACGTCGACCTCGCCCACCCCCGCGCCCGAGAGCAGCGCGGCCAGTACCGAGCCGACCCGGCCGGCGCCCCGGATCTGCACCCGCAGGGAGCGCCGGGCGGCCAGGAGTCTCATCGGGTCACCCGGCTCCGACGTGGTCACGGACAGCGAGGCCAGGTCGGGGCCCAGCCGGTCCAGGACCTTCTTCTTCCCGCGCAGGACGTCAGTTTGGAGGGTTTCCGGTTCGGCCTGAGCGAGGCGCAGCGCACCGCCGCGGTCGAGAACCTGAAGAAGATCGGCGCCGATGTGAACCTCGACGCCGAC
>NZ_JBEYVC010000090.1:0-40828 GCF_040643855.1 Streptomyces sp. NPDC047072
CGTGTACGGCGCCCGCGGTTTCGTGCTGCCCGGTTCTGCCCGCCGGGCCCGGCGGGCCGTCAGCGGGTGAGCGGGGGCCTCGGCTCCCGCGGAGTGTCCTCCGGCCGGTCCCGGTCGTCGCGGACGACCTCGCCCTGGACCACCTTGCCGTCGGGGCGGTGCATCCGGGCCTGCTGGAAGGCGTCGCCCAGGGTGCCGGGGGCGGCCGCGCGGAGCTTGCGGTCGACGGTGCGCTCGGCGTAGCGGCCGATCGCCTTCTGGACCGGCGGGATCAGCAGGAGCAGCCCCACCGCGTCGGAGATCAGGCCGGGGATCATCAGGAGCAGGCCGCCCAGCATCATCAGGCCGTTGCCGCCGCCCTGGGAGTCCGAGGGGGCGCCGCCCCGCTGGAGCGCCTCGTTGAGGTTCCGGAAGGCGCGGCGGCCGGCCCGCTTGATGACCACCGAGCCGAACACGAACCCGGCGACCAGCAGCAGGAACACCGCGAATCCGCTCGCGGCGCCCGCCACCATGGTCAGCAGCCAGATCTCCAGCACCAGCCAGGCGGCGATGCCCAGCGGCAGGAAGGTGCGCAGTCGGGAGCGTGGGGGCCGGGCGGGGTACGTGGGAGTCGGAGCGCCAGTCGTCATGCGTCCAGTGTGCCTGGGCCCGGCTCAGCAGGGCATAAGGGGACGATCAACCGCGCCTGTGCGGTCGTAGGGCTAACGCTGTGGCGGCTTGGACCGGCCGGTGAGCTTTCCGACCCGCTCCCCCACGCCCCAGGTGGTGACCCGCCACAGGGCCTCGACGAGGATGTCGCGGCTCATCTTGGAGTCGCCGAGTTCACGCTCGACGAAGGTGATGGGGACCTCGACGACGTGGTAGCCGGCCTTGACGGCGCGGCGGGCGAGGTCGACCTGGAAGCAGTAGCCCTGGGAGGCGACGTCGTCGAGGCCGAGGCCTTGGAGGGTCTCGCTGCGGAAGGCGCGGTAGCCGCCGGTGATGTCCCGCAGGGGCAGGTCGAGGGCGACCCGGGAGTAGAGGCTGCCGCCGCGGGAGATGAACTCGCGGGACTTCGGCCAGTTCACGACCCTGCCGCCGGGCACCCAGCGGGAGCCGAGGACCAGGTCGGCGCCCTTGAGCGCGGTCAGCAGCCGGGGCAGCTCCTCGGGCTGGTGGGAGCCGTCGGCGTCCATCTCGACGAGGACGCCGTAGCCGTGCTCCAGGCCCCACTGGAAGCCCGCGAGGTAGGCGGCGCCGAGGCCCTCCTTGCCCTTGCGGTGCAGGACGTGGACGTGGTCGTCCTCGACGGCCACCTCGTCGGCGAACTTGCCGGTGCCGTCGGGGCTGTTGTCGTCGGCGACCAGGACGTGCGCGTCCGGGACGGCCGCCCGCACCCGTCCGACGATGCCCTTGATGTTCTCCGCCTCGTTGTAGGTCGGGATGATCACCAAAGCCGTGCCGAGCGGGCCGAACCGCCTCCCCTGTGCCGCGAGGGTCCCGTCGCCGTCGTTCACTGCTGCCCCTTCAAGTACGTACGCAGGCGTCCACCATAGTGGTCCGGGCCTGCGATGACGTGACAAGGCGTTCGTATGCTGGTGTCGTTTCCCTAAGAGTGGGGTAAGAGCACACTTTTCGGCCACCCCTTGAGCGGTTCCGGTCTACGGATGGGGGCCCGGCGCCCTTCGGGCCGACCTGGGACCCGCTGGCTGCGGATCGACCGAGAGCCGTTGTCTACTGAGCGCCCGGGCCCCACCCGGGTCACACCTTCCCGGCCCGACGGAACGTTCCCTCGCGGCGGCGCGGGCGCTGAGCCTGGCTGCCAGTGGCGGTGCCCCGGTGCGGCACACCGTCGCTGACTCAGCGGCGCCGCGACGAGTGGGGGAGGTTCCCCGGCCGGGCGTCCGGTGGTGGACTCGGCCGAACCTACCGGCCCGCTGCCGTCGCCTGTCAACAGTTGTTTGACCTGCGGCTCTGTCATCAACCCGCTGGTCAGTGCGGAGGATGCGCAGGTCGCGCGACAGGGCACAGGCGGGTGACCGGTTTCGCGCCACCCCCGGAGATCACTCGCCCGGCCGTACGAAAACCGCCCGTCCGCCGACCACCGTGCGCAGGCAGACGGGCAGGTCACGGCCGGGGGTGAGGTCGGGCAGACCGGGGGTGCCGGAGCGCGGGTCGGTGGACCAGCGGGCGACCCGGTCGTCGGGGGCCTGGACGACGAGTTCGTCGGTGCGCCACACGGCGTAGTCGGCGGGGGCGCCGGGCACCAGGACGCCGGCGTCGTCGCGGCCGACCGCCCGCCAGCCGCCGCGGGTGTGCGCGGTGAACGCGGCGCGCACGGAGACGCGGTGCTCCGGGGTGCGGTGGAAGGCGGCGGCACGGACCGTGCCCCACGGGTCGAGGGAGGTGACCGGGCTGTCGGAGCCGAAGGCGAGGGGCACACCGGCCCTCAGGAGGGCCGCGAAGGGGTTCAGGCGGGCGGCTCGCTCCGCGCCCAGGCGGCGGACGTACATGCCGTCCTCGCCGCCCCACAGGGCGTCGAAGGCGGGCTGCACGGACGCGGTGAGGCCCAGCTCGGCGAAGGCCGCGATCGCCTCCGGCGTGAGCAGCTCGGCGTGCTCGACGCGGTGCCGGGCGGCGCGGACGCGGGAGAGGCCCAGCTTCTCGGCGGCCGCCCGGACGCCCTCGACGACGGCGGTCACCGCGGCGTCGCCGATGGCGTGGAAGCCGGCCTGGAGGCCCTCCTCGGTGCACTCGGCGACATGGGCGGCGACGGCGGCCGCGTCCAGGTAGGCGATGCCGGTGTGGCCGGCGTCGGCGTACGGCTCGTGCAGGCACGCGGTGTGCGAGCCGAGGGCGCCGTCCACGAAGAGGTCACCGGCGGCGCCGCGCGCACCGAGTTCGCGGGCCTTGTCGACATTCTGCTCCGCCCAGTAGCCGACGACACGCGGGCCGGTTTCCTCGGCGGCGAGGCGCAGTAGGTCGGTGAAGTCGTCCTCCGAGGAGATCTCGGGGCCTGCGCATTCGTGAATCGTGCCGATGCCGAGGGAGGCCGCGTGGGCGAGGGCGGCGCGTTGCGCTTCCGCGCGCTGGGCCGGGGAGACCGAGGCGAGCGCCTTCGCGCGTACGGCGTGATGGGCGTCGGCCGTGAGCGGGCCCTCCACTGCGCCGAGGCCGGGGGTCAGATCCAGCAGGGCCGTCGTCGCCACCGCCGAGTGGACGTCGATGCGGCTCAGATAGAGGGGACGGCCGCCGGTGGCCTCGTCGAGTTCCGCACGGGTGGGAGGGCGGTGGTCGGGCCAGCGGGAGCTGTCCCAGCCGTGGCCCAGGAGGACGGGGTCGTTCGGGCGGGCCGCGGCGAACTCCCGTACGAGGGTCAGCGCCGCGTCCAGGGAGGGGGCGGTGGTCAGGTCGAGACCGGTCAGTGCGAGGCCGGTGGCCGTCGTGTGCACGTGTGCGTCGGTGAACGCGGGGGTGACCAGGGCGCCGTCCAGGTCGATCACTTCGTCGACGCCGTCCGCGAAGGCGTCCGCGGCGCCTTCCGAGCCGACCCAGGCGACTTGTCCTCGCTCCACGACCATCGCGGTGGCGAAAGGGTCGGCGGGGCTGTGGACTTCGCCTCGACGGAGGAGGACGGTCTGCTGTGCGGTCATGGGGGACAGTGTTTCAGGCGCCGTCCCGCCGCAGGGGCGCGGGCTGTGTCGCGACTACCGGTCTGATGTGGCTGGTCGCGCAGTTCCCCGCGCCCCTGAGTCGGCACAGCCGACCTTGGATCAGATGCGCGGTGGTCTCGCCTCGTACGGGGTCGACAGGACCACCGTCGTCCTGGTGGACACCCCCGCCAGGGCCCTCAGCCTGCCCAGCAGCTCCTCCAGCTCGTGCGGTGTGGCCACGCGCACCTTGAGGATGTAGTTCTCGTCGCCCGCCACACTGTGGCAGGCCTCGATCTCGGGGACGTCGGAGAGGCGGTCCGCGATGTCGTCGGGGGCGCTGGGGTCGAACGGTTTCACCGAGATGAAGGCGGTCATGGGCAGGCCCACCGCCTCCGGGTCCACGACCGCCGCGTAGCCGCGGATGACGCCGCGCTGCTCCAGTCGGCGCACCCGCTGGTGCACGGCCGACGTGGACAGGCCCGTGGCCTTGCCCAGGTCGGTGTAGCTCATCCGCCCGTCCTTGACGAGCAGCTGCACGATTTGTCGGTCCAGCTCCTCCATGGCGCAAGAACCTACAGTGCGGCTGATCTCCTCGGATACCTGAGCGGCCCAGGTCATGCCCTGTTCGTGATGTGGCCGGGAGTCACCCGTGCGCCGACCGGGGGACAAAGGGGCCGGGCCGGGCACCTGCGGGCGGCATGTGACGAAGGCCACACCCCGTGGCGAGTCTCCGTGATGGTCCCGTGATTACCGCCGTGACGGGACGGGAAGTGCTTGCTGTGGTCGAGGCCGCAGCGCCTTCACGGCCCCAGCCCGAGGGGGAGTTATCCATGCAGAGTCTTAAGCGCCCTGGTCGTACCGCGCCCAAGCGGCTCCAGGCGGTCGTCGAGCCCGAGCCGGAGGGCGTCGAACCCGACGCCTTCGACGAGGACGAACTCGACGCGTACGACACGTTCGAGATGTACCGGGTCGTGTGCCCGGACTGCGCGCAGTCCATCGCCCTGCTGGCGGACGAGGAGATCCTGCCGGAGCACGCGCTGTGCGCCTCTCCGTGGAACCCGTTCGGTCTCACGGTCTGCCGGGGCACCGGGCGCAAGGCCTCCGAGGCCCGCTCCGCGGACGAGTCGGCCGAGGTCCAGGAGCAGGACACGGCCCTGCTGTTGACGCTCCCTCAGGGGCTCGACTGGCGGATGCAGCCGTTCTCGCACGTCGGCGGACCGGGCTCGCGCCCCATCCGCGTCCCCGGGGTCCCCGTGATGCGGCGGCACGCCGCCTGAGCGTCTCCCGCGCCCCGCGCTTCGCTCAATCCCAGTAACTGCCCTGCACCATGGCTCGCAGGCTGTCGTGGTGCAGGATCAGTGTGTCCGGGTCCGCCGGTACGGTCACTTCCCCGAAGTACGCCTGGCGGTAGGCGATCCGCAGCATGACGATCGCGTGCCGCAGCGCCGCGTACAGCGTGAAGAAGTCCATGTCGTGCGGGGTGTGGCCGGTGAGTTCGGCGTAGCGGGCCTCGATCCGGTCGCGGCGCAGGAAGTCCGGCAGGCCGCGCTGACCGAAGGCCTCGGTCAGGTCCTGGAAGAAGCGGTGCAGGTAGACGGTCCAGCCGAGGTCGACCTCGCGCGGGGCCGGGGCCGCCATCTCCCAGTCCAGTACGGCGACGGGGTCGAAGCCGTCGTAGATCACGTTCCCGATGCGTGCGTCGCCCCAGGTGAGGACGGGCTGCCCCGGGTCGCGCGGCCAGAGTTCCTCCAGCCGGTCGAAGGCCCGCTCGATGAGCGGAGAGCGGGCGAGTCCGTCGACCACCCAGTCGTAGTAGGCGCGTTGTGCGGTGACGTGGCGGCGCAGGGAGTCGCCGTCGCCGGACAGGGTGAGGAACTCGGCCTGTTCGAGGGGCACTTGGTCGTGCAGGCGGGCCAACAGGCCGATCGAGGCCGCCTCCAGGTGCTCGCGCTCGGCGTCGCTCGCGACGTGCAGCCAGTTGCCCTCGTAGGTGTACGGCATGACGTCCGGCGGTACGCGGCCCTCGACGCGCTCCATGACGAAGAACGGCGCCCCGAGCGGGGCCGGATCCTCCTCCAGCCACTGCGTCTTGGGCACGGGAAGGTCCGTGAAGCGAGCCACCGTGGCCATCGTGCGGTACTGCCGGACCATGTCGTACACCGGGAAGACCGTGTACGCCGACGGATCCGCCGCCAGCCGCAACGCGCAGGCACGCAGGGGTGGTTCGGGGTGCTCGATGTCGAAGAGCAGGGTCTCGCTGGACATGCCGTTGGAGGCGGGGACCGTGACGTTCACGGCCTTCGCTCCCGGGAGCCGCGTGTGGAGCCAGGCGGTGAGGCGGCGGGCCAGTTCTTCCGGGTCGCGGGTGGTGGTGCGGGGGCGGGGTGCCGTGGCCATGTGGATCTGCCTCCTGCCATCGTCTCTTACGGCTCATCTCCCTTACGGCGCCACGGACTTACGGCGCCACGGAGTCGAAGCCGGTGAACCCGCTCGGGTCGTGGCGGCCGAACGAGCCGTGCTCGAAGATGCCGTGGCCGGTCCGGCCGTCGAGGCGGAAGCGGGCCGCGTGGTCGGTGACGCCGTAGGTCGCCAGGGGGTGCTCCTGCGAGAGGTCGTAGCTGCGCCGGTCGGTCCACTCGCGCCCCCGCCACGTGCCGTGCTGCCAGTCGTCGGCCGGCGGATATCCGGCGCCGAGCGCGAGCGGCGAGGAGGTGAGGATCTCCACGTCCAGCTGCGCCGGCTTGCGGAGGTCGCCGAGGTGGATGACGGCGCGCTCGGGGTGACGGGTGCCGGAGCGGTAGGTGATCTCGGGCTGGGGCCAGCCGAGTTGGCGGTCGCGGTGGCCGGGACGGACCAGGGTCGCGTCGTTCAGGGTGCGGTAGCCGTCGGCGTCCTCCTGGACGATCACCATGAGGAAGCGGTCCCCCAGGTGGATCGGGCACCAGATCCAGTGGAAGCCCTCGGTCGGATGGTCCTCGGCGAGCCGGCCGCCCTCCTCGCCGGGCACCGGGCGCACACCCCAGCTGCGGTCGCGGGTGCCGGTCCAGCGGGTGGGCGGCAGCTGGATCTCCCGTCCGCCGACGCGCAGCACGCCGTGGCACCGGCCCGCCTGGACGAACCGCCTGCCCTCCAGGGTGAGCCGGCCGCCGCGCCGTTGCTGGTGATGCGGCTCCCACAGCGGCGGGAAGTCCGCCGACCACCTGATCCTGAACGACAGTCCGTCCGGGTCGCCGGGGTCCGGGTCGCAGACGAGGAGGTACTCGCGCAGCGCCTGCGTCACACCGATGTGCAGGGGGCCGACGTCGAGCCGCATCCGGTCGTCGCCGAGCGCGTCCGAGGCCCGTACGGCGTGCAGGGTGTCGCCGATGCGGACTGTCGCATAGGCGTCGATCACCCCGAGGTTCGGGTAGACCCCGAGGCCCATGATGACGAGGGCCTCTCCCTCGTCGTCGACGACGTGGAAGATGCAGCGGTCGTAGGCGTTCCGGTCCCCCGTCGCCACGTGCTTCATCGACAGCGGGACCTGGTGCACGGGGTAGTCGTCGAGCGGTACGGGGCGGTCGTCGGCCATGGTCAACCTCCCTGCGGGACAGCTTGGCTGACGGTACGTCAGTCACCGTGCGGTGGCCATACGCGGGACCGGACGGCGGTGAACTCACGCTCGATTCCCGCGGCCGGTGACCGCATCCCCGCTCCCCGCGTTGCCCCGGTATGACCCCTACCTATGCGGCCCTTGCAGAATCGGTTCCCCCGGCCCCGCCGCCGTTCCGTCAGGGCCCGCCCCCTCCCCAGGACCCGCCGATCTACCGCGACCTGATGCACACCTGGGCGAGCGGTGGCCGCACCCTGCCGGGGCGCCACGACCCGGAGTGGATCCGGCTCGCAGCGCCGCAGGTCAGGCCGGGTCAGTTCAGCGCGTCTCCGGACCCGCGAGATGACGGGCGATGACCATCCGCTGGATCTGGTTGGTGCCCTCGACGATCTGGAGGACCTTCGCCTCGCGCATGTACCGCTCGGCCGGGAAGTCGGCGGTGTAGCCGTACCCGCCGAGGACCTGGACGGCGTCGGTGGTCACCTTCATCGCGGTGTCGGTGCAGTGCAGCTTGGCCATGGCCGCCTGCTTGGCGAACGGCCGTCCGGCATCGCGCAGTCGGGCCGCCGTCAGATACAGGGAACGGCCCGCCTCGATCTGGGTCGCCATGTCCGCGAGCATGAAGCGCAGCCCCTGGAAGTCGGCGATGGGCCGCCCGAACTGCTGCCGACCGGTCGCGTAGTCGACGGCCTCGTCGAGGGCCGCCTGGGCCAGCCCGATCGCGCAGGCCGCGATGCCGAGCCGCCCGGAGTCCAGCGCGGACAGCGCGATCGCGAAGCCCTGCCCCTCGTCGCCGATGCGCCGGTCGTCGCCGACCCGCACGCCGTCGAAGTGGACCTGCGCGGTGGGCGAGCCCTTCATGCCCATCTTCTTCTCGGGGGCCGCCGCGCTCAGGCCCGCCGCGTCGGCCGGGACCAGGAACGCGGTGATCCCGCGCGGGCCCTCCTCGCCGGTGCGGGCCATGACGGTGTAGAAGTCGGCGACCCCGCCGTGGGTGATCCAGGCCTTGGTGCCGGTGATGACCCAGTCGTCGCCGTCCCGGACCGCGCGGGTGCGCAGCGAGGCCGCGTCCGAGCCGGAGGAGGGCTCCGAGAGACAGTAGGCGCCGAGCAGTCCGCCGCCGAGCATCGCGGGCAGGTGCTCGACCTGCTGCTCCTTGGTGCCGTACATGGCGAGGGCGTAGGAGGCGAGGGTGTGCACGCTGACGCCGAGGCCGACGGTGAGGCGGGCGGCGGCGAGCTCTTCGAGGACCTGGAGGTAGACCTCGTACGGCTGGTCGGCGCCGCCGTGGTCCACGTCGTAGGGCAGGCCGAGCAGGCCGGTGCGGGAGAGCAGGGTGAAGATCTCGCGCGGGAAGTGTCCGGCGTCCTCCTCCTCGGCCGCCTTCGGGGCGATCTCACGCGCGGCGATGTCGCGGACGAGCGAGATCAGATCCCGGGCCTCGTCCGTGGGCAGTTGACGGTCCACCGGCTGCGGGGCGCGGTCGGGCATGGCGACGCTCTCCTCCCTGTAGGGCGCTGACGGACGCACGCCGTGGGGTGGGGCTGCTCCGCCGGATCTCACTGGGCGCCTGCCGCTGCTCGCGTCTCCCGGGTCACGGAAGCTGCTGACCAGCGACTGCGCCCTGTGAGTATGCCCGATCGAAGACACCCGGTCACCGGTTAACGACCGCTTACTTCAAGATATACCGGCCACTCACTGCACGCGATGTTCAGCAGAACGTGACGTGCAGCGCCGCAGTCTTCGCCAGGCTGCCGCTAAGGCACGAACCGGTTTATCCGGGGACACGGTTGTGGATGCGACCTCGGTACCGCGGCCGGCGGTACAGCGGACCGCGACGAGGTGTGAACGTCGACCGGAAAACTCCGGTCGCTCACGGCCGCGAAGGTGACCGAATGGGGCACCTACGGCCGCCGGACGTCCAGCTCGGACGTCCGGCCCACTCGCACCGGATACGCCTTCGCGCCGCCCGGTCTCGCCGACCTGGCTTCCTGCTGGGGGTCCGGGGGTTATCCCCCGGGAGATGCAGGGTGAAGAACTCCAAGTGGGCGGGTGCCTTCGACGGCATCGACATCGGCTGGGAGTAACCGAACGCCTGCGGCAACACCTGTGACACCAGCGGCAGGGCGCCTTCAAGAACCTGATGTCCGCGCTGCGTTCGAAGTTCGGCTCCGGCAGCCTGGCCACCGCGGCGATCACCGCAAGGGCAAGGGCAAGGGCCCGGCGACGGGGACCGTGGGTGGCACGGCGTACGCCAAGTGCGGCGGCGACTGGTGGAGTTACGACACCCCCGCGACCATCGCGACGAAGGTGACGTACAAGAACCAGCAGGGCTTGGGCGGTGACACCACCGGCGGCGAGCTGGTCAAGGCGATCAACTAGCTTGCCGCGCAGAGAACTTGGGGCGGGGGACCACGAGCCCCCGCCCCAACCCCGTTGCCGTGGGCGGCCGTCAGTCGGCGCGGCGGGCCGGGGTCGGGGTCGGGTAGGTCGGGTCCATCTCCTCGATGGCGCGCATGGAGGCGCCCAGGGTCTTCACCAGGAGGTCGCGCATGGTGTCGCGGGAGAGCTGGGGCGGGCGGTCGATCCAGTCGAGGGTGGCGCCCTCGACGCTGCACACCCAGGCGAACAGCCCCATACGGGCGACCGGCGAGATGTCGGTACGGCCGTACGCCCCCTGGGCGATCATCGCGACGATCGCCTCGCGCACGCCGTCCCGGATGGCGTGCACCTCGGCGTCGAAGCCGACCCCGCCGCTGACGACGGTCCGGTACGCGGACTGGTTGTGCTCGGCGTAGCGCAGATAGCTGTCGAGGGTGCGGTGGATGTGGTCCACCTGCCCGACTTCCTCCGCCAGTTCGAGGCCGCCCGCCGCGTAGGTGACCAGGTCGGCGACGGAGTCCTGGATGATCGCCAGGTAGTAGCCGCGCTTGGACTGGAAGTAGTAGTAGATCAGCCCCTTGGCCACATGCGCCTGGCGGGCGATGTCGTCCATGGAGAGCGCGTCGTAGGACGTGTCCGCGAACAACTTCCGCCCGATGGCGATGAGTTCGGCGCGGCGCGCAACCGAGCGCTCGGTGCCGCGGGCCCGTGGGCGGGCGGCTTCACGCTGATCACTGATATTCAATTTCGACCCTGGTCTCGGGCTGGGGGCGGCGGGACAAGCGCAGTATGGCAGGCCGATTATGGATCAGGTCACAGCAGTCCGAGCTGCGTGACGAGCATCGCGATCACCACGACGAGGGTCCAGCCCGCGAGGTGTTCGAGGACCTTGGGGCCGTCTTCCTGGGGGCCGCCGGTGCGGGTGCGCGGGCGGGCGGCGGTGGCGGGGTGTGCGGTCATGGCGTCTCGCTGATCTCGGTCGTACGGTCGGACTGGACGGTCTCCCCCACCGATCCGTCCACCTTGCCACCGCTTCGCCCTCTTGTGGCCGAGACCTTGGTCACAGGGCCCCGGTCGCCCGGGGCCCCGCACGGCGTCAGCCGACGCCCACCGCCGCGAGCGCCTTGCGCTGGCGCGGGGTCGGACAGGCCGGGAAGTACAGGTAGCAGACGCCACCGGTACCGGAGACGACCTTGCCACTGGCGTTGTACCGCTTGGTCCTGAGCCAGATGTTCTCCCACTCGCGCCGCTTGTAGACCCGCCGCACTTCCGGGTCGCTGGGCGAGGCAGGGTCGTTGGCGATCACATCGCCCTCGGCGGTGAAGCCGATCACGGTCATGAGGTGGCCGGAGGTGCCGTATCCCGCCCCGGTCAGCTCCTCCTTCAGGAACGACTGGGACGTGATGGCCGGGATGCCGGCCGCGATCAGGGTCTCAAGGTCGGTGAGCGAGCCGAGCCGGGTGACCACGCCCTGGAGGTCGTCGAAGGTGGCCGCGTAGGCCGCGTTGAACGGCCAGTTGCCGCAGCCCGCGTACTGGTAGTCGTAGGTGTAACGGGCCGCGTGGCAGACCTGCGGATCCGCGTACGACGGGTTCACCCAGGCCAGTTGCTCGGGGGTGAGCCGGCCGCCCCAGTACTCGATGATCATCTGCGAGGAGGTGGGGCTGCACCAGGCCTCGCCGCCGTTGTCGTACTCCGGGTACTGGCCCGCGTGGATCTCCTGCGAGTAGCGCGGGACGATCAGCTCCTGCGCGAGGCCGGGAGTGGAGGCCGGGACGGTGAAGCGGTCGGGGATGTCCGAGCCCATCGCGCCGAGCCGCCACACGGTCGGCGTGATCTTCGTGCCGGGCCTGCGGTACAGGGTCAGCCGGAGCCGGTACGACGCCAGCCGCAGCCCGGTCGCCGGGTCGTCGACGGCGAAGGTGTCGGTCCAGACGGTGCTCTTGCCGTCGGTCTGGTCGTCCACCGACGTGCGCTTGATGTCCCCGTCACCGGCGGCCCAGCGCCCCATCACGTACCAGGGGGTGTCCGTGCCGTCGGAGTAGGTCCCCTTGAGCTCGATCTGGATCCAGGTGCCGTCCGGGGTGTGCGCGTTCCAGGACGCGATCGCCTCGGTGGACGGCACGGCGAGCCGGTGGACCGGCGAGGTCCAGGTCGCGTACTCCCAGGCGGCGGTGGTGCCGGTGTGCGGGTCGGTGTACTGGACGGTGCCGACGGGGGCGCCGATCACCAGGCCGGGGCGGTCGCCCGCGACGGCCCGGGTGCCCTTCGCGGCGCCACCGCGCCAGTCGCTGTACGTGGTCCAGGCGCGGTTGTCGACCAAGCGGGCGGAGTCCTCGTCGGAGTCGGCGCCGGGCGCGGCGGCGGCCGCCGGGCCCGCACTGCCGGCGACGGCGGCGGCGACCGCGGCAGCAAGAACGGTTCTGCGGGACGGTCGTTCGGCTCTGCTCATATGCGGAAATTCCCCCAGGCGTGCGAGTCAGGTCGGTCCTTGCACAGTTGTGCGCCAACTATGGGCCAGAGGACATGCCCCTGCCAGTATTTCGCCCGCGCCACGCCCACCAAATATTGGTCTGGTCCACTGGCATGACCTGAGGCTTTCCCTCCGCTTTAGACTGGCCACACCCCTCCGAGCACCCAGGAACGACCATTCACGACCTCGCCTCCCGGCTCCGCCCGCTGCCCCCGTCCTGCGGCCCGGTCCGTCTGATCGCGATCGACGGGCACGCCGGCTCGGGCAAGACCACGTTCGCCGCCCGGCTGGCCGGCGCCCTCGACGACGCGCCCGTCCTGCACCTCGACGACATCGCGAGCCACGACGCGCTCTTCGGCTGGACCGCACGGCTCATGGACGAGGTGATCGAGCCGCTCCGCCACGGCCGGACCGCGCACTACGCCCCCTACGACTGGCACAGCCGCCGTCTCGGCCCGCCGCGGTCGCTGCCGCCGGCCCCGGTGATCCTCCTGGAGGGCGTCGGGGCGGGACGGCGGGCGCTGCGGCCGCACCTCGCGCACCTGCTGTGGATGGAGCTGCCCCGCGAGGAGTCCTGGGCCCGGGGACGCTCCCGGGACGGAGCGGAACAGCGGGAGTTCTGGGAGGGATGGGTCGAGGCGGAACGGCGACATTTCGCCGAAGACCCCTCCCGGCCCTTCGCCGATCTTCTGGTACGGCAGGGAATTGAGGGGTACGAGACAACTCCAGGGCCTGCCGGGGCCGTTGGACCGAGCCAGGATGTCACGCACGGTGACGGGCCGACGGCGATGTGTTGAACCTGTGAAGACCCTGGGTCCGGAACTTGCCTCAGTCCCCCAACTCGGCTTGACCGAGGGGCCGTACAGGTCTTACGTTCTGAACAGGCGGCCGTTCGAGGCCGCCCCACAGACGCGAAGCCCCCGGTTGTTCCCCCGTGATCGGGGGCTTCGTTCTGCCCTCCCCCACTTTTTCGGACGCCGTGTGATGCCGTTCGCTCACCCTCGGTCACCACACGAAGTGCGCCTCATCTGCTCCCACCTCGTCAAACGTCCTGTGCGGCACCCTTCGGTGGGCGACACCCGCGCGGGTACCATGCCCTCGGTGCGACCTACGGACAGCCGCTCTGCGCACTGTTGCAACTCCGGTCCGCGGCACAGCGGTTGGACGAAGGCGGCCACCGGGCGACGGCCCGGTGGTGAACCACGGGGGCACGGTTTGTGGGGGACGTGATGGATTTCGGCACGCGGGGCCCCGAGGCCCCGGCCGACCTCGCCTGGCTGCGAGGCGTGGACGCCTACACGATGGGCGCCTATCCGCAGGCGGAGGAGGAGTTCCGGGCCGCGGTGCGGATCGATCCCGGGATGGCCGACGGCTGGCTCGGACTGCACGCGCTGCGCGTCGACACGACGACCGCGCTGCTGCGGATGTTCCGGCACCGCGAGCGCTTCGGCGAGCAACGCGCACGCCACCGCCGTACCCTCAACTCCTGGTACTGGCTGGGCTGGTGGGTGCAGCCGGTGCTGGAGAGCCCGCGCGACCTGCTGCTCGCGCACGCCTCGCACTGGCTGGACGGCCGCCATGTCCCCGAGCTGGACCGGGCATTGGCGGGCCTACCGCCGGTGGACGCCGACCACCAGGTCCGCTTCCTGCACGCGTGCCGCGCCTATCTCGTCAAGGACTGGGAGCAACTGGTCCGGCACACCGACCCGTTGATCGACGACGCGCTGCTCGGCATCGAGGCCGGACTCTTCGGCGGCATGGCCCGGGTCCGGCTGGAGATGTACGGGCAGGCCGAACCGCTGCTGTCCTCGGCGCTGATGCGCTGTCGCAGCGAACAGCCCCAGCGCAAGGAGCTGCGCTACTGGCTCGCGCGGGCCCACGAGGGCACGGGCCGTTCTGCGGCCGCGCTCCCCCTCTACCGGGCCGTGCACCGCGTCGACCCCGCGTTCATGGACACCTCGGCCCGGCTCGCCGCGATCGCCGAGGGCGACGGGTACGACGACCCGGCCGACCTCGCGGCGATCACCCTCACCGGCCTCGGCCAGGACATGCTGGACGGGCCGGACGGCCTCGACCCGCTCTTCGGCACCGAGGGACGCGAACTCAAGCTCTCCGAACCGGAGTTGCCGCCCACCGGCCCGCTGCCGTCGATGACCGACCCGGCCGGGCGCGAGCGCTCGGGCAGCTTCGCGCAGTCGCTGCCCGCCGGGCCCACCGACCCCGTCCTGCTGGAGGAGGCGCTCACCGAACTGGAGCGCATGGTGGGTCTGGAGCCGGTGAAGCGCCAGGTCAAGGCGTTGTCCGCACAGTTGAACATGGCCCGGCTGCGGGCCGGGCAGGGTCTGCCGGTCCAGCCGCCCAAACGTCACTTCGTCTTCTCCGGCCCCTCCGGCACCGGCAAGACCACCGTGGCCCGCATCCTCGGCCGGGTCTTCTACGCGCTCGGCCTGCTCGGCGGCGACCACCTCGTGGAGGCCCAACGGGCCGACCTGGTCGGCGAGTACCTCGGCCAGACCGCGGTCAAGGCGAACGAACTGATCGACTCCGCCCTCGGCGGGGTGCTGTTCGTGGACGAGGCCTACTCGCTCTCCAACTCCGGTTACGGCAAAGGGGACGCGTACGGCGACGAGGCGCTCCAGGTGCTGCTGAAGCGGGCCGAGGACAACCGGGACCACCTGGTGGTGATCCTGGCCGGCTACCCCGAGGGCATGGACCGGCTGCTCGCCGCGAACCCCGGTCTGTCCTCGCGCTTCACCACCCGCGTCGACTTCCCCTCCTACCGTCCGCTCGAACTCACCTCCATCGGCGAGGTGTTGGCCGCGGAGAACGGCGACATCTGGGACGAGGAGGCGCTCGACGAACTGCGCTCCATCGCCGGGCACGTGGTGGACCAGGGGTGGATCGACGAGCTGGGCAACGGGCGGTTCCTGCGCACGCTGTACGAGAAGAGCTGCGCGTACCGGGATCTGCGGCTGTCGACCTACCCGGGAATGCTCACCCGGGACGACCTGTCGACCCTGCGGCTGCCCGACCTGATGCAGGCGTACGGCGAAGTGCTGTCGGGGCGGGGGCCGCAGGATCCGTCGGCGCTGTGAGGGGAGACAGGTCGCTGACGTCGCCGTAGGACATGACCTACGTGTGGGTGAGCAGGGCCGTTTCCAACTCGCGCAGCCACGCCGGTGGTTCGGCGCGGACGGCCGCCTTCGTGAGATGCGCCGTGCCGTCCCCCGGACCCCACTCGGGGGCGGACACCTGCCGTAGTCCGCCCCCGCAGGACGGGGCTCAGCCGGCGAGCGCCTCCTCGTGCGTCCCGCCGGACCGGGGCTCGGTCACCCGTACCTCCGTCACCAGCCGGTGCGCGGGGTCCCGTACCTCACCGACGAGGAGTTCCAGGACGTCCTCCAGGGCGACCAGGCCGAGCACCTTCCCGGACCCGTCCGCCACCTGTGCGAGGTGGGTGGCCGCCCGCCGCATCACCGTGAGGGCGTCGTCGAGCGGGAGGTCGGAGCGGAGCTTGGTCATGGGCCGCCAGATCTGCTGCGGCACCGCCCGCTCGGAGTCCTCCAGGTCGAGTACGTCCTTGACGTGCAGGTAGCCCATGAAGGCGCCGTTGTCCGCGGCGACCGGGAAGCGGGAGTAGCCGGTGCGGGCGGTGAGCCGGACGACCTGGCCCGGGGTGACGGAGGGGCTGACGGTCACCAGGGACTCGCGGCCGAGGAGCACGTCGGTGACCGGGCGGGAGCCCAGCTCCAGCGCGTCCTCCAGGCGTTCCTGCTCCTCGGGGTCGAGCAGTCCGGCCTGGCCGGAGTCCTCGACGAGCCGGTTGAGCTGCTCGCTGGTGAAGACGGCCTCGACCTCGTCCTTGGGCTCGACGTGGAAGAGCCGCAGGATGGCGGCCGCGCAGGCGCCGAGGGCCGCGGTGATCGGCCGGCACAGCCGCGCGAACCAGACCAGGCCGGGGCTGAGCCACAGGGCGGCCTTCTCCGGGGCGGCCATCGCGAGGTTCTTCGGGACCATCTCGCCGATAACGAGGTGGAAGAAGACGACCGCGGCGAGGGCGATCACATAGCCCAGCGGGTGGATCATGCCGTGCGGCAGGTGGACCCACTCGAAGACGGGCTCCAGCAGCTTGGCGACGGTCGGTTCGGCGACCGCGCCGAGGGTCAGCGAGCAGATCGTGATGCCGAACTGGGCCGCCGCCATCATCTGGGGAAGCCGCTCCAGGCCGTAGAGCACCTGGCGGGCCCGTGCGGTGCCGAGCGGTTCGATCTGGCTGCGGCGCACGGAGACTAGCGCGAACTCGGCGCCGACGAAGAAGCCGTTGGCGAGCACGAGCAGGGCGGCGAACAGGAGTTGGAGGACGCTCATCGGGCCGCCTCCATGACGTTGACCGCGGGGACCGTCCGTACCAGGCGGACGCGCTCGGCGCGGTAGTGGCCGACCTGGCGGACGGTGAGCCGCCAGCCGGGCAGTTCGGCCCGGTCGCCGACGGCGGGGATGCGGCCGAGCAGGTCGGCGACGAGTCCGGCGACCGTCTCGTACGGCCCCTCGGGCACGTCGAGGCCTATGCGCTGGAGGATGTCGACCCGGCAGCTGCCGTCGGCGTCCCAGGCGAGGCGGCCGTCCTCGGGCGGGGCGGCGGCGAGTTCGGGGACGTCCTGACCGTCGTGCTCGTCGCGGACCTCGCCGACGATCTCCTCGACGATGTCCTCCAGGGTGACCACGCCGGCCGTACCGCCGTACTCGTCGACGACGACGGCGATGGGCTGCTCGCTGCGCAGCTGGGCGAGCAGCGGCTGGACGGGGAGGGTCTCGGGCACCATCAGCGCGGGGCGCGCGATCCGGGCGACCGGGGTGCGCAGCCGCTCCCGCGGCGGGATCGCGAGGGCGTCCTTGAGATGGACCATGCCGACGACCTCGTCGATCTTCTCGCGGTAGACGGGGAAGCGGGACAGGCCGGTGGCGCGGGTGAGGTTGACGACGTCCTCGGCGGTCGCGGAGACCTGGAGGGCGCTGACCTTCACACGCGGGGTCATGACGTGCTGCGCGGTCAGTTCCGCGAGCGACAGGGTCCGTACGAAGAGGTCGGCGGTGTCCTGTTCCAGGGTGCCGGCCTGCGCGGAGTGGCGGGCGAGGGAGACGAGTTCGCCGGGGGTGCGGGCGGAGGCCAGCTCCTCGGCGGGCTCGATGCCCAGGGCCCGTACCAGCCGGTTGGCGACGGCGTTGAGCACCGCGATGACCGGGCGGAAGAGGCGGGCGAAGGCGTGCTGGGGGCCGGCGACGAAGCGGGCGACCTGCATGGGCTTGGAGACGGCCCAGTTCTTGGGCACGAGTTCGCCGATCACCATCTGCACGGCCGCGGCCAGCAGCATGCCGACGACCACGGCGACGCCGGAGGCCGCGCCCTCGGGGATGCCGACGGCCGTGAAGGGGCCCTGCAGCAGTTCCGCGAGCGCCGGTTCGGCGAGCATGCCGACGACGAGGGAGGTGATGGTGATGCCGAGCTGGGTGCCGGAGAGCTGGAAGGACAGCTCCTTGAGCGACTCGGCGACCCTGCGGGCCCTCCGGTCGCCTTCCGCGGCGGCTTTCTCGGCGTCCGTGGCCTCGACGGTGACGAGGCCGAACTCGGCCGCCACGAAGAAGCCGTTGGCGAGAATCAGCAGGAACGCCGCTCCGAGGAGCAGCAGGGGGATGGTCATGCCGCCGCCTCGATAGGTCGGGAGGGGGCGGCGCAGGTACTACAGGACGATCCGTCCATCGCTGGAGGGAGTCACTCCTCGGGTAGCAGGAACACGAAGCGGCGGAGGCGCCGGAAAAACGCCTCCGCCAACAGATTAATCAAGACACGGCCCTCTACGGCAGATCCCTCGGGGCACGATCCTCGACGAGCGCCCGCAGGGCACGGGCGTCGGCGATCGCGTGCTCCTTGGCGATGCCCGGCTGGATGCCGAGTGCGGGCAGGCTGGTGCCGTCGGTGAGGTTGAGGAAGACCCACGGGTCGCCGGGCCGGAGGTTGACCTGGACGATCTCGGCCCACTCCAGCCGGCGCCGGCTGGTGATGTTCTGCACGGTGACGCCGCTCTCGTCGGCGACGACCTTGACCCGGGCCAGCAGGAACAGGACACCGGCGAGGAGGGCGGCCGTGAAGACGAAGCTCAGGCGCTCTCCCGGGCCGAGCTGTTCCAGCAGCAGCGCGATCACCGTGATGGTCACGAAGATGGCGACACCGGCGGTCATCAGCACGACGCGGGTGCGTCCGGGCCGGAAGGTGACGGGCAGGGCGGGCGGTTCGGCGGACATCTGGCTGCGGCCCCTCAGAGACGGCAGGCGTGGATGGCCGTGGTCAGGATGGCCCGCGCGCCGATGTCGTACAGGTCGTCCATGATCCGCTGCGCCTCCTTGGCGGGGACCATCGCGCGGACGGCGACCCAGCCCTCGTTGTGCAGCGGGGAGACGGTCGGGGACTCCAGGCCGGGGGTGAGGGCGACGGCCTTCTCCAGCTGCTCGACCCGGCAGTCGTAGTCCATCATCACGTACGTCCGGGCCACCAGGACGCCCTGGAGGCGGCGCAGGAACTGCTGGACCTTGGGCTCGTCGGCGTCCGCGCCGGTGCGCCGGATGACGACGGCCTCGGACTTCATGATGGGCTCGCCGAAGACCTCGAGTCCCGCGTTGCGCAGGCTGGTGCCGGTCTCGACGACGTCCGCGATGACCTCGGCGACCCCGAGTTCGATCGCGGTCTCGACGGCGCCGTCGAGGTGGACGACGGAGGCCTCGATGCCGTGGTCGGCGAGGTGCCCGGCGACGATTCCCTCGTACGAGGTGGCAACGGTCCGGCCCTTGAGGTCCTCGACGCCGTTGGCCGTGCCCGGCTTGGCGGCGAAGCGGAAGGTGGAGCGGGCGAAGCCGAGCGGGAGGATCTCCTCGGCCTCGGCGCCGGAGTCGATCAGCAGGTCGCGGCCGGTGATGCCGATGTCGAGCTTGCCGGAGGAGACGTAGATCGCGATGTCGCGGGGGCGGAGGTAGAAGAACTCCACCTCGTTGACCGGGTCGACGATCCGCAGTTCCTTGGACTCGCGGCGCTGGCGGTAGCCGGCCTCATGCAGCATCTCCCCCGCGGGGCCTGACAGGGAACCCTTGTTGGGGACGGCGATGCGCAGCATGAGGCGAGCTTCCTTCGTTTCGTACGGGAATGAGGTGCGGGTACGGCTCAGAGGTGGGCGTAGACGTCGTCCAGCGAGATCCCGCGGGCGACCATCATCACCTGGACGTGGTAGAGCAGCTGCGAGATCTCCTCGGCGGCCGCCTCCTTGCCCTCGTACTCGGCGGCCATCCAGACCTCGGCGGCCTCTTCTACGACCTTCTTGCCGATGGCGTGGACACCCTTGCCGACCAGTTCCGCGGTGCGGGAGGTGGCGGGGTCGCCGGTGGCGGCCTTCTGCTGGAGCTCGGTGAAGAGCTCCTCGAACGTCTTATTGGACATGGTGGCGCCCACTTTACGCGTAAGCCCGGACCACCTAGTGCCACGGTTCAGATACTGAGCGGAGGGTGGCCGCCGTGGCCACCGCGGCGGTCACCGCCTCGTGCCCCTTGTCCTCGTTCGAGCCCTCGATGCCCGCCCGGTCCAGGGCCTGTTCCTCCGTGTCGCAGGTGAGGACGCCCATGCCGACGGGGACGCCGGTCTCCACGGACACCTGGGTGAGGCCCTGGGTGACGCCCTGGCAGACGTACTCGAAGTGCGGGGTGCCGCCGCGGATGACGACACCGAGGGCGACGATCGCGTCGTAGCCCCGCCCGGCCAGCACCTTGGCGACGACCGGCAGTTCCCAGCTGCCGGGGACCCTCAGCAGGGTCGGCTCGTCGATGCCGAGGTCGTGCAGGGCGCGCAGCGCGCCGTCGACCAGTCCGTCCATCACCTTCTCGTGCCACTGCGCCGCGATGACGGCGACCCGCAGGTCGCCCACGTTGCGTACGGACAGTTCGGGTGCGCCCTTGCCGCTCACGTTCTCGTGTCTCCCAGATCTTTTTCGGTTACGTCTTACTGGTTGCCGCAGGTGGCCACGGGGGCCGGGTCCAGCCAGGGCAGGTCGTGGCCCATCCGGTCCCGCTTGGTGCGCAGATAGCGGAGGTTGTGCTCGCCCGCCTGGACGGGCATCGGCTCCCGGCCCACGACCTCGATGCCGTGGCGCAGGAGCGCGTCGGACTTCTCGGGGTTGTTGGTCATCAGGCGCACACTGCGCACGCCGAGATCCTCGAGTATCTGCGCGCCCGCGCCGTAGTCCCGGGCGTCGGCGGGCAGGCCGAGCTCCAGGTTGGCGTCGAGGGTGTCGCGGCCCTGCTCCTGGAGTTCGTACGCCCGCAGCTTGGAGAGCAGGCCGATGCCGCGCCCCTCGTGGCCGCGGAGGTAGACGACCACTCCCCTGCCCTCGGTCTGGATGCGCTCCAGGGAGGCCTCCAGCTGGGGGCCGCAGTCGCAGCGCAGGGAGCTGAAGACGTCGCCGGTGAGGCACTCGGAGTGGATCCGGACCACGACGTCCGTGCCGTCGCCGATCTCGCCGTGGACGAGGGCGACGTGCTCGACGCCGTCGACGGTGGAGCGGTAGCCGTACGCCGTGAAGGTGCCGTGGGCGGTGGGCAGCCGGGTCTCTGCCTCGCGGCGGACGGTGGGTTCGGCGGCCCGGCGGTAGGCGATCAGGTCCTCGATGGAGACGATCGTCAGGCCGTGCTTGCGGGCGAAGGGGATCAGCTCGGGGAGACGCAGCATCCGGCCGTCCTCGCCGGCGATCTCGACGATGGCACCGGCGGGACGCAGGCCCGCGAGGCGGGCGAGGTCGACGGCGGCCTCGGTGTGGCCGTTGCGGACGAGCACGCCGCCGGGCCGGGCGCGGAGCGGGAAGATGTGGCCGGGGCGGACGAAGTCGTCGGCGTGGGCGTCGCCGCTCGCCAGGAGCCGCAGCGTGGTGGCGCGGTCGGATGCCGAGATGCCGGTGCTCACACCGTGAACGGCGGATGCGTCCACGGAGACTGTGAACGCGGTTTTCATCGACTCGGTGTTGTCGTCGACCATCTGCGGGAGCCTGAGCCGGTCCAGTTCCTCGCCCTCCATGGGGGCGCAGATCAGGCCGCGGCACTCGCTCATCATGAAGGCGACGATCTCGGGGGTGATCTTCTCGGCGGCGACGACGAGGTCGCCCTCGTTCTCGCGGTCCTCGTCGTCGACGACCACGATCGGGCGGCCGGCCGCGATGTCCGCGATCGCCTGCTCGATCGGGTCGAGGGACCAGTCCTCGAAGCCGTCGGTGCTGTACAGGATCGGTGCCGAGGTCATGCCGGCGCTCCTTCCATGACGGGCCGCGCGGAGTTGCGGGAGCGCAGCCACCAGTCGCGCATGCCCCACAGGACGAGTGCGCCGTAGATGACGTAGACGAAGCCGGAGAAGGCGTAGCCGTTGGCGAAGTTGAGGGGGACGCCGACCAGGTCGACCAGGAGCCAGGCGAACCAGAACTCGACCATGCCGCGCGCCTGCGCGTACATGGCGACGACGGTGCCGACGAATATGTAGGCGTCCGGCCAGGGGTCCCAGGACAGGGACGGGTACGCCTTGAAGAGCAGCGCGACGGCGACGGTGCCGACGGCGGCGGCGCCGACGAGGGCGCCGCGCTCGCGCCAGGTGGCGAAGCGGGGGGTGATGTGACCGTCCCCGCCGTCCTCGGCGCGGCCCTTGTTGCGGTTCCACTGCCACCAGCCGAACAGCGCGACGGCCATGACGACCGCCTGCTTGCCCGCGCTGCCGGTGAGGTGGCCGTAGAAGGCGCCGAAGAGGATGAGCCCGGAGGCGAACTGGACCGGCCAGCTCCAGAGGTTGCGCCGCCAGCCGAGCGCGAGGGCGATCAGGCCGAGGATGTTGCCGATCATGTCCGACCAGAGGATGTGCTGGCCGAACAGGGTGAAGGCCTCGGAGTTGAGGGAGTTCACTTCCCGGCCCCCTGACCGCTGCTCGCGAGCAGGCGCTCCACGTACTTGGCGACGACGTCGACCTCGAGGTTGACCGGGTCGCCGGGCTGCTTGAGGCCGAGCGTGGTCAGGGCGAGGGTGGTCGGGATGAGGCTGACCGTGAAGTAGTCGGGGCCCGCGTCGACGACGGTCAGGCTGATGCCGTCGACCGTGATCGAGCCCTTCTCGACGACGTAGCGCGTGAGGTCGGCGGGGAGGGAGACCTTGACGATCTCCCAGTTCTCGGAGGGCTTGCGCTCCAGGACCCGGCCGGTGCCGTCCACATGGCCCTGCACGATGTGCCCGCCGAGGCGCGCGCCCACGGCCATCGGGCGTTCGAGGTTGACGCGGGAGCCTTCGGCGAGGGCGCCGAGGCTGGAGCGGTCGAGGGTCTCGGCCATGACGTCGGCGGTGAACCAGTCGGCGTCGAACTCGACGACGGTGAGGCAGACGCCGTTGACGGCGATGGAGTCCCCGTGCTTCGCGCCCTCGGTGACAACGGGGCCGCGCACTCGGAAACGACAGGAGTCACCGAGGTTCTCGACGGCGGTGATCTCACCCAGTTCTTCGACGATTCCGGTGAACACTTCCCGGGTCCTCCCTGCCTCATTCGGGCACGGACTCCGGGGCCTGTCGATGACGACAGAATGAGCGAGCGAGGACACCGGGGGCGACGCCGGACGGACCCGTCCCTGGCGGGACAGACCTGATACGGCGGCGCGCACACGAGGATGCCCGCCCGCCGCGCACTGCCTCCCATCCGGACTTTAACCGTCGGTCCAGGAATTTCACCTGGTCAACCGGCCGCTGGAAGCGGTCGGGTCGCGGACTGTAACCGCCGGTTCGGACTTTCACCGACCCCGGAGTGCGCTGCTTCTGGTACGGAACCAGTCTGCCACGCCTGATCGAGGTCCATACGGGTGAAGTGTGTGGGGTGGCTCACAGGCGCTCTCGCTGGACTTCTCAACCATTGACGTAATGGTCTAGTCCTTTCTAGGGTCACGGTGTTCCTTCTTAGGGTCACGGTGTTCCTTTTAGAGGTCGCGGTGCGTGGACACCCGTTCAGACGGGCCCGGCGGCGGTGACGACGGCCCTTGCCCGCCGCCGGGTCTCCCCCTCTGGCAGGGTGACGGACTTCTGGCAGGGTGACGGTCATGACCACCGCGACCGCCGAGGAGTTCGAGAGCCACCGCCCCCGGCTGTTCGGCCTGGCGTACCGGATGCTCGGCTCCGCCGACGAGGCCGAGGACACCGTCCAGGACGCGTATCTGCGCTTCAGCGGCGCCGACCGGGCCGGCATCGAGCACCCGGCGGCCTGGCTCGCCAAGGTCGTCACCAACCTCTGCCTCAACCGGCTGACCTCGGCACGCGCGCGGCGCGAGCAGTACGTCGGGAGCTGGCTGCCGGAGCCCGTGGTCACCTCCGACGGCACGCTCGGCCCCCTGGAGTCGGCCGAGCAGCGGGACGCGGTGTCCACGGCGCTGCTACTTCTCCTGGAGCGCCTGACCCCGACCGAGCGGGCGGTGTACGTGCTGCGCGAGGCCTTCGCCTACGGCTACCGGGAGATCGCCGGGGTGCTGGACCTGTCCGAGGCGAACTGCCGTCAGCTGCACCGGCGGGCGGCGCTGCGGGTGGGCGAGCCGGACTCCCGTTTCTCGCCGACGCCCGAGCACCGGGACGAGCTGGTCACGTCCTTCGTCGTGGCGGCCCGCGAGGGCGATCTGGCCGGCCTGGAGAAGCTGCTCGCGGCCGACGCGACCTGGTGGAGCGACGGCGGCGGCAAGGTGTCCGCGGCCCGGCGGCCCGTCGAGGGACGCGAGAAGGTCGTCCGGTTCGTGCTGGGCGCGCTGGAGAAGTGGGGACCGGGCCTGCGTTTCGTACCGGCCGAGGTCAACGGCGCGAGCGCGATGACGGTCTGGGAGGGCGACTCCCTGCGCATCGTGATCACGATCCAACTCCGCGACGGGGTGATCGAGGCGATGCACGCCGTACTCAACCCGGACAAGCTGCGGTACGCGGAGCGCCAGCTGCTCGGTTCCTAGGTCGCGTCCGCAAAGTCCCGTCGTCCGGCCGGAGGGCGGGCCCGGTGGCTCGTGGGGCCCCGTTCGATCGCAGCCGAGTGCGGGGCGTGCTCTCGGTGTGCCGGGCGGAGACCTCGTACTAGTTGTACGTGGGGCTTCGCCCGGTGCGGCGAGAGGGCGGGCCCGGCGGCGCCGGGCTGGGGGCACCCCCTCGGGGGGGGAGGGATTTTGCGGACACGGCCAAGCCCCCCCCGCCTGTCACATTCGCGGAGGCCGCGCGGTCTCAGCTGCCGGAGGGCGCTCCGTCCGGGAGCGTCCGGTGTCCGAAGGGGCTGAACAGCATGACCACGATCCTGGTGACCGGCGGCACCGGCACGCTCGGCCGGCTCGTCACCGAGCGGCTGCGCGCGGACGGGCACGAGGTGCGGGTGCTCAGCCGGCACAGCGAGTCGTACGCCGTCGACCTGCGCGCGGGCGGTCCCGCGCTGGACCGGGCCGTGGCGGGCGTGGACACGATCGTCCACTGCGCGACCACGCAGACGGGCGGCGACCGCAAGGCGGCGACCCACCTGATCACCGCGGCCCGCCGAGCGGGCGTGTCCCACCTGGTCTACATCTCGATCGTCGGCGTGGACCGGATCCCGCTCGGCTACTACAAGTCCAAGCTCGCGGTGGAGCACCTGATCGAGGACTCGGGCATCCCATGGACGATCCTGCGCGCGACCCAGTTCCACGACCTACTGGTCCAACTCTTCGAGAAGCTGGCGAAGTTGCCGGTCCTCCTGGTCCCTTCAGGCGTACAGGACCAGCCGATCGAGGTCTCGGAAGTGGCGGACAGGATGGCGGAGTTGGCAACACGGGAACCGGCGGGCCGGGTGCAGGACATGGGCGGCCCGGAGACGCGGTCGTTCGAGGACTTCGCCCGCGAGTACGTACGGGCGACGGGCCGAAAGCGCCGTGTGATGGGCGTCCCCCTGTTCGGAGAAACGTACGGAGCCTTCCGCAAGGGCCACCACCTGACCCCCGAACACGCAGTGGGTAAAGGACCGTTCGGGGACTTCTTGAACAGCCGTTCCGACAAACGCCTCTAGGCGGAAGGGCGCGACCAGCCACATCGATGCCGCAACATCGCTCACCGGCCGAACAGTTCCTCCTCCGCGCGCTCCAGAGCCGTCAGCAACGCCCCCCTCAGAACGGCCCCACCCCCAAGCCCACTCGCCCGAACCTCCGTAGGCAACGGCGACATCCGCCGAACCCGCCGCTCCACCCGCGCGGCGAGTTCCACCCCACCGGCCCGCCCCACTTCCCCACCGAGCACCACACACCCGGGATCCAGCACGGCGACAACGGACGCCACCCCCACGGCAAGCCGATCGGCAAGCGCGTCGAGGAACCGGCCGGCGGCCACCTCCGCCTCAGGCCGGCCGGACGCGAGGACCGCATCCCGCACCACCCTCGCGGCGGCCGGCTCATGGCCGTCCCCGGAAACCACCACCCCGTACTCCCCCGCCAGCGACACGATCGCGGCCGACCCCGCCGACGAGTGGAAACCCCCCTCGCAGTCCGTGGCCGAAGGCAACGCCCTCGGCCCCGGCACCGGCAGGAACCCGATCTCCCCGGCTCCCCCAGAGGCCCCCCGCCGCAGCGCGCCGTCGAGCACCACCGCCGCCCCCGTCCCATGGCCGAGCCACAGCAGCACGAACGTGTCCCGGTCCCGCGCACACCCCTCCCGCTGCTCCGCCACCGCCGCGAGGTTCGTCTCGTTCTCCACGCTCACCCGCGCCTGCGGCAACCGCTCCTGCAACGCCGCCACCAGCCGCCGATGCCACTCCGGCAGCCCCGAGGAGTCGCGGAGTTCCCCGCTCACCGGGTCGATCAGCCCCGGCGCACCGATGCCGACGGTGTGCAGCCGGTCCGCCCCCGCCTCCTTCACCGCCCGTTCGACCAGCGTGACCGCCGCCTCCACGGCCGGCCCCGTCCCCGCGTCGTCGCCGATCGGCGCGGACGCCTCGGCCAGCACCCGCCCGAGCAGGTCGGAGACGACGACGGAGACCCCTTCGGTACGGACGTCGACCGCGGCGAGCTGGGCCCGGTCGGCGACGATGCCGTACAACTTCGCGTTCGGGCCACGGCGTTGCTCCCCCGACTCCCCGACGACCTCGATCAGTCCGGCCGCGGCGAGGCGCTCGACGAGGTCGGCGACGGTGGGCCGGGACAGGCCGGTGAGCTGCTTCAACTGCCCTGCCGTCAGCGGACCTTCGCGCTGGAGCAGACGCAGGGCGAGCCGGTCGTTGATGGCCCGGGCGGTGCTCGGGGATGCGGGCATGCCGGGAATCCTCTCAGATCCGCGGTACCGGATATGCGCTATCTATCAGGCAGGGTTCCTGATAGTTTACGGGACCGACGACGGGACGAAGAGGATCCGGGGAGGGACCCGAGGATGAGCGAAGTGGACCACGCGTCTACGGAGGTGCGGCGGGCCCGGTACGCGGTGGCCGCCGTGTTCGCCGTGCACGGCGCGGTGACCGGTTCGTTCGCCACCCGGGTGCCGTGGATCCAGGAGCACGCCTCCGTGAGCGCGGGGCAGTTGGGCCTCGCCCTCGCCTTCCCCGCCCTCGGCGCGTCCGTGGCCATGCCCCTGGCGGGCCGGATCAGCCACCGCTTCGGCGCCCGCAACGCGCTGCGCGGTCTGATCAGCCTGTGGACGATGTCGCTCGTCCTGCCGGCCCTCGCCCCGAACCTCCTGGCACTCTGTCTCGCCCTGTTCGTCTACGGCGCCTCGGCCGGTATGGCGGACGTGGGGATGAACGCGCTCGGGGTCGAGATCGAGAACCGCCTCGGCCGCTCGATCATGTCCGGCCTGCACGGCATGTGGAGCGCCGGTGCCCTGGTCGGCTCGGCGGCCGGCACGCTCGCCGCCCACCTGGGCTCGGACGCCCGGCTGCACCACGCGCTCGCGGCGGCCGCCCTGACCTTCCTCGGGCTGCTGTTCTGCCGGTGGGTGCTGGACCTGCAGCCCACCGAGGACGAGGAGCCGCCGCCCCGGTTCGCGCTGCCGCCGAGGTCCGCGCTGCTCATCGGTGCCGTCGGGTTCTGCGCGGTGTTCGCGGAGGGGGCGAGCCTGGACTGGTCGGCGGTGTATCTGCGCGAGCAGCTGGAGACCTCGGCGGGGCTCGCGGCCGCGTGCACGACGGGCTTCACGCTCACGATGGCCGTGGCGCGGATCGCCGGCGACCGGATCGTGGACCGTTTCGGCTCGGTGTGCACGGTCCGGGTGAGCGGGCTGTTCGCCGTGCTCGGCGGACTGCTCGTGGTGGTCGCCGGGCACCCGGCCGTGGCGATGGCGGGGTTCGCCCTGATGGGGCTCGGCATCGCGGTGGTCGTCCCGCTGTGCTTCGCGGCCGCGGGCCGCAGCGGGTCCAATCCCAGCCTGGCGATCGCCGGGGTCGCGACGATCACGTACACCTCGGGTCTGGTCGCACCGAGCGCGATCGGCACGCTGGCCCAGGCCACCAGCCTGATGGTGTCGTTCGTCCTGGTGACCGTGCTGGCCGGCGGCCTGATCGCCTTCGCGGGCGTCCTGCGCGCCGGCGACCGCGACCGCCCGAAGCTCACCCCCACGCCCACACCACTCACCGAACGACACCCCTGAACCCACCGGCACCTGAACCTCTCCGGCGCCGGCAAGGCCGACTGGATCGGTCCTGCGGTCGTGGCCGAGATCCCGGCGGGGTCCTCGGCGGGATCGCGGTCATCCTCTACGGCATGACCGGCCTGCTCGGCGCGCTGATCTGGACCGACGCCCGGGTGGACCCGCCCCATCCGCTGAACCTGGTCCCGGCGGCCGCGGACATCACCACCGGCTGCCACGCGCTGCGGGAGCTACGACGACGCCAACTCGTAGGCGTACGACGGTGAGAACGTGCCCGGTGTGCCCTTGCAGCCGTCCGACTCCCCCGGGAGCTTCACCCACAGGTAGCCGTCGATGCGGGCCTCGCCGGTGTTCAGCGTCGGCGCCCGCCCGATCGCCCGGCCGTCGGGGTCGCACCACTCGCCGTCGGCCGGGGCGCCGTTGCCGTTGCGGCTGGTGTCGATGACGGCGCCGAGGCTCGCCGGGCCGCCGAGGGCGTCGAGGACCTGACGGTCGTAGGCGACCTCGTTCGCGGTGGTGTGGAAGTTGGAGACGTTGCTGAAGACGCCGTCGGAGGAGGCGGGCGAGGCGGCACCGGCCTGCTTGAGCAGGTCCGCCTGTTTCGCGGCCGGGTTCCAGCCGGAGTGGCCGGCGTCGAAGTAGACCCGCGCGTCGGGGTTGGCGTCCTTCATGACCCGTCCCGCACGGGCCAGCGCGGCGAAGCGGTCGGCCCGCGCGCCCTCGGAGAGGCAGTCGGCCTGGGCGATCGAGTCCGGCTCCAGGATGACGACGACCTCGCCGGAGCCGAGCCCGGCGGCGAACCTGTCGATCCAGTCGTCGTACGCGGCGATGTCGGGCGCCCCGCCCTCGGAGGCGCCGCCGCAGTCGCGCTCGGGGATCGCATAGGCCACGACCACCGGCACCCGGCCCTGGCCGGAGCCCCCGGAGGTGACCGCGCGGACCCGGGACGTGATGGTCGAGGGGCTGAAGTCGGCGAACCACACCGCGGCCGGCTGGTCGGCGATGCGGGACGCTATGACGTCCGTGCGCCAGTCCCCCGGGTTGTCCCGTACCCAGTCCTCCACCTGGGACTCGGGGTGGTGGTAGAGCCGGGCGGAGACCGCGGCGGTGCGCCTCGGCTCGGTCCTGGTGGGGGTGGGGCTCGCCTTCTTCCTCGTCGGGGACGGCGAGGCACTGGCTTCCGTGGAGACCGAGGGGGACGGCGACGGCACGACGGGCAGCGGATCCAGGACGGGTGAGCCGCTCGGCGCGGGCCGGGCCTCGTCGGAGCCGTCGTCGGCGAGCGCGGACAGCATCCCGGTCGCGGTGCCGACGGCGACCACGACGGAGGCCGCCGCGACCATCACCGACCGGCCGGCGGTACGCCTGCGTGCGGCGCGGTGCGCGGCCGCCCGCTGGGCACGTAAGCCTGACACGCTGTGCTCCCCCCTCGCGCGGCGGGTGCGTTCCCCCGTTCTGGGGAAGCGCCGGGCCCGCCGGTACCCCGGCCAGCCTAGGACTGGGACCCTGCACGCATGGCGCAATTGGAACAGTTCACCACTCCCGTCGACGCGGTCGTCTCCCGTATGCGCGCCCTGGAGGAGGACCTGCCCGAGCGGGACGGCGTCGCGGTCTTCAACCGCGTCTACCTCGCCGTCACCGAGGCGGTCGACCGGTGCGTGGAGGCGGGGCGGTTCGGCGACGCGCGGACCGCGGTCACGCTGGACGTGCGGTTCGCGGAGCGCTATCTGGCGGCGGTGGACGCGGCGCACCGCGAGCGCCGTCCGCCCGCGTGCTGGCGCCCGCTGTTCCAGTTCCGCCGCCATCCCGGCGTACGTCCGCTGCAGTTCGCCCTTGCGGGCATCAACGCGCACATCGGGCACGACCTTGCGCTGGCCGTGGTGGACACCTGCCGTACGCTCGACTGCGAACCCGCCGAGGTGGAAGGGGAGTTCGACCGCGTGGGTGACCTCCTCGTCTCGCTGGAGGAGCGCATCCGCGAAGATCTGATGCCGGGCCCCGACCTCCTCCAGATCGCCGACCCGCTCACCCATCTCCTCGGCTCCTGGAGCCTGGACCGCGCCCGCGACGCGACCTGGACCGCGGCCCGCGCGCTGTGGGCCCTGCGCGGACTCCCGGACGTGGCCGAGGAGTTCACCGAACGCCTGGACACGGCGGTGGGCTTCGCGGGCCGCATACTGCTGACTCCCCTCCCGGACTGACCCCTCACCGGCGGGGAACCGGTCGTCCCCCGGGGGCCGTCCGGACAGGAGTGGCCGCTTTCCTCGTCATCATCCTCGTGTTCGCCCCGCTCCTGGCCCCGTGCGTGGTCGCGGCCACCGCCCTGGCGCTCGTGCTGCGGTCCCGCCCGCGCGCCGGGGGCTCCTGGTGGCCGTTGGACACCGGGTCGTACGTGCTGGTGACGGTCATGTCCGGCGCCGCCGCGCTCGGCGCGTACGCCTACGGCGTGATGTCCGGCTTCTACATCCTGGACCCGGACCAGATGTGCGCGGCCGTCGGCACCCGCGGCGACCACGTGGTGACCCGCATGACACTGCCGGTCAGCGCGCAGTGCGTCACCTCGGGAGGCGTGGGGACCGAACTGGTACCGGGCTGGGTGAACCCGGTGGTGTACGCAAGCCTGGTCCTCACCGCGCTGGCCCTCGGGGCGGCGATCGGCACGGGCGTCCGCCGACGCACCGCCAACAGGAGCTAGTCCTCCGGGAGTTCGACGGGGGCGATCTCGTCGTACACGTCCCCGGGCCCAGGATTGGTCGCGTCCGTCGTGCCGCCGAAGTGGTGCATGACGCCCCAGACCGCGTTCAGGGCGGTCTGGACCGCGCCCTCGGCCCAGCCGGCCGTCCAGGAGATGTCGTCGCCGGCGAGGAACACGCCACGCTTGTCCGCGGGGAGCCGGTCCTGCATGAAGTGGGTGAACAGGCGGCGCTGGTAGCGGTAGTGGCCGGGGAGGTTGGCCTTGAACGCGCCCATGAAGTAGGGCTCGTTCTCCCAGGAGACCGTCACCGGGTTGCCGATGACGTGCTTCCTGATGTCGACCTTCGGATAGATCTCCGACAGCGACTTCAGCATGACCTCCATCCGCTCGTTCGCGGACAGCGGCAGCCACTTCAGGCTGTCGTCGCACCAGGTGTAGGAAAGGCAGATCACGGCGGGCTTGTCGGGACCGTCGTCCAGCAGGTAAGTCCCCCGTGTCATACGGTCGGTGAGGGTCATCGACATGACGTCCCGGCCCGTCTCCTCGTCCTTGTCCAGCCAGAACGGCCGGTCGACCGGGACGAAGAGCTTGGAGCTCTCCATGTAGTGCGTCCGCTCGATCGCCGTCCAGTGGTCGATCGGGAAGAGCGAGTCGTCGCAGTCGATCTTCGACAGGAGCATCCAGGACTGCGCGGTGAAGACCGCCGTCTTGTACGTACGGATGTCGCCGCCCGCGTCCGTCACGGTGATCCGGTTACCGGCCGTGCGGTGCAGCCGGGTCACGGCCGGGCGGGGCTCTCCGTCGGTGTGCAGCTTCGCGAGGGACATGCCGTACCCCCAGTGCACGATCTTCTCCGGCTCCCGCTCCCACAGCCTGAGCGGCAACTGCTGGGACCCGCCCACGATCCCGCGGTGGTGGTCGTCGGCCTCGGTGTAGACGACCCGCAGGATCTCCAGGATGGAGTTGGGGAAGTCGGTGTCCCAGCCGCCGGTGCCGAAGCCGACCTGGCCGAAGATCTCGCGGTGCCGGAAGGACCTGAAGGCTTCCGAGTCGCAGAGGAAGCCGTAGAAGGTCTGGTTGTCGAGCTTCTCGACGAGCCGCGCCCAGATCTCCCGGATGCGCGGCACATCCCGCTCCCGCATCGCCCGGTTCATGTCGGAGAAGTCGGCACCCTCTTCGAGGCACGTGTTCCAGGCGGCGGCCACATCGCGGTAGACCTGCGGAAGGTCCTCGACCGTCTCGGCGTAGTGGGACTCGCCCTTGAGGTCGACGACGGTCGAAGGGGTCGTCTCCGCAAGGGGGTTGGGGAACGGGCGGGTCTCCAGACCGACGAGGTCGATGTAGTGCTGGAGGGCCGTCGAGGAGGGCGGGAAGCGCATCGCGCCCATCTCGGCGGTGAGCCCCTCGGCACCGGCGCCCTCGAAGCCGACGGTCCGCAGCCGGCCGCCGATCCGGTCGGCCTCGTACACGACCGGCTTGAGCCCCATCTTCATCAGCTCGTACGCGGCTACGATCCCCGACAACCCGCCGCCGATCACCGCGACTTCGGTGCCGTGCTCGGTCGCCGGGATCTGGCCGAGCCCGGCCGGGTGGGCGAGGAAGTCGTCGTAGGCGTACGGGAAGTCCGGCCCGAACATGGTGATCGGCGGCTGCTGCGCGTCGGCGTGCTCGACGGCGTTGGGCACGGTGGACGTCATGGGGGTGCGAACTCCTTGAAGCAATGGGGTGGTTCAGAATGCAGACTTCAGAACTCAGAACTCAGAACTCAGACGAGGGACCCGTAGAGACCGGGGCGGCGGTCCGTCAGATACGGGTTCGCCTCGCGGGAGGCCGCGAGGAACTCGGCGTCGACGTCGGCGAGGAGCAGCTCCGCACCGCGCCCGGCCCGCACCCGCGCCACCCCGTCGGGGCCGGCCAGCGTGGAGAGCCCGACGAAGTCGAACTCCCCTTCCTGGCCGACCCTGTTGACGTAGGCGACGTACATCTGGTTCTCCCAGGCCCGCACCGGCACGAGGGACTCGGCGACGAACCGGAACGGGTGCATCTGGGCCGTCGGCACGAGCAGGAGGTCCGTGCCCGCGAGGGCGTGGGCGCGGACGTTCTCCGGGAACTCGACGTCGTAGCAGATCATGAGGCCGACGGTCAGCCCGCCCAACTCCGCCTGCACGACCGGCTGTTCGCCCGGTGTGAAGTGGTCGCGCTCGAAGCAGCCGAAGAGGTGGGTCTTGCGGTAGTTCGCGAGTCGGGTGCCGACGGCGGCGATCAGCTGAACGGAGTTGAACACCGTCTCCCCGGACCGCTCGGGATAGCCGTACGCGATCGCGACCCCGTGCCGCTCCGCGATCTCCGCGACCGCGTCCGCGCTGTCCCCGTCGGCGGGCTCGGCGAGGCGCCCGATGTCGTCGCCGATCGCGTACCCCGTGAGGAACATCTCCGGCGCGGCCAGCAGCCCGGCACCGGCCTCGGCGGCCCGACCCGCGGCCTCGTCGAGGACCTTGAGGTTCGCGGCGACGGAGCCGGGGCGGCCGGAGCTCTGGAGCAGGGCGGTGCGCATGCGTGATCCTCACCGGACGGAAGGTGGTTGTGGGGGCCACCTAGACGGTACGGGCGGCTGACCTGGGCGGACAAGGAGCAGCCGTTGCGCGTGCGTAAGCGGTTTGTTGCGTGTGCCGACGGCTCGGCGGCGATTCGTTGCGTACGCCGGTGGAGTGGCCCCTACCCAGCTGTCAGGACCGCCCCCGCACCCCCAGCACCACCGCCGTCACCAGATACGGCACCGACAGGATCACGAACACCGTGCTGTGCGCCATCGAGGCCCCGAGCAGGGCGTACCCGCCGAACACCGCGACCGTCACCAGCTCTGTGCCGAGGCTCGCCACCGAGGTCAGCGTGGCCCGGCGGGCGTCGTCGATGCGGTGCTGGAGGCGGACGTCGGCGAGCACCTCGGCCAGCTGGAACCCGGCGAAGGCGAGGCCCACGAGGGCGATACCGGCCGGGGTGCGCAGCCCCGCGCCCACGGCGAGGGCGAGCCCGGCACCGCCGATCAGCACGGCGAGCCCCCGGGTGCCGAGGCGTTCGGCGACCCCGGCGAAGAGGCTGCCGACGGTGACGAACGCCCAGACCAGCAGCACCAGATAGGGCACGGTCGCCTCGGCCACCCCGAGGTCGCGGATCAGCAGCGGAACGTACTCGTCGAGCGAGCCCCACACCGCGGCCACCGCCGGAACGAGCAGCAGAGCGCCTTGGACGGCCCGGTCCCCGCGCGCCTCAGCGAGTCCGGCCCGCAGGGTCGCCCACCAGCCCCCGCCCGCCCCCTCCTGCTCGCCCGGAACCCGGTGTTCCGGCAGCCGGGTCGCCGCCACCGCGGCCACCAGACAGGCAAGCACGCTCGCCGCGCCGACGGCCGGATAGCCACCGAGCGCGAGGACCGGCCCGGCGAGCCCCATCGAGGCGACCGTGCCGAGCAGCCGTGCCGCCCGGGTCCGGCCCATGACCTGGGGGTACAGCGAGGCGGCGCCGACCCGCTCCATCTCGTCGTAGACCAGGGCCTCCAGCGAGCCGGAGCAGAGCGCGCCGCCGACGCCCCAGAGCACGAAACCGAGCGCGAAGGCGCCGTACGAGGGGACGGTCACCCACAGGGTGAAGCCGACCGCGTTGAAGAGCGGGCCGATCCACAGCAGCAGCCGTCGCGAGACGGCGTCGGCGAGCGCCCCGGAGGGCACCTCCAGGACGACGGCCGTGACCGACCACAGGGCGAACAGCGAGGAGATCTGCCACAGGGACATCCCGGTGTCGGCGAAGAGCAGCGCGTACACCGGGTAGAGCAGGACGAGGTCGTCGAGGAACGCGTACGCGTACAGCGTCCGGGTCAGTCGACGGACGTCGGGGCGGGTGGATCAATGTCGTCGGGTCATGCCCCCGATGCTAGACAGTCCCGCGCCCGCTGCCCAGCGAAAATGTGGTGATCACGGCCGCGTGGTCGGACGGCCAGTCGTTGTCCTCGACGTCCGGCCAGGTCCGGGGGGTGCCGCGGACGTAGGTGCGGGAGTCGAGGACCCTGAGCCCCCGGTGCAGGACGAAGTCGATCCGGTCCTGCGGCTCGGGCTCGGCGTGGACCGGGGACCAGGTGTACCCGGGGTCCCGTACGGCATCGGGCCGCGCCTCCCGGAAGGAGTCCCGGAACCCCGCCTCCTCGGCCGCCTTCGTCACCGGCCACTCCACGTCCGGCCAGTCCAGGTGGGAGGGGCAGTTGAAGTCCCCGACCAGGACGACGGGCGCCGCGTCCCCGATCCGGCGCAGGGTGTCCCGCATCTGGGCCAGCCGCACGCCTTCATGAACCGAGGTGCCGTCGTACGGCCCGTACGCCTCGTAGTCCAGATGGACCGTCCACACCTCGACCTCCCGCTCTCCTACGGCGATCCGCGCGCCGGCCGCTCCGTAGAACCCGACGTCCGGGTCGCCGAGGACGGCGGTGATCGGGTACCGGCTGACGATCCCGAGGTTGGTCCCGGCCCGGTGGTGGAACCAGCCGAGCGCCTCGGCGAGGTCCTCGGCGGCGCCGTCGTACGTCTCCTGCAGCCCGACCACGTCCGCGTCGGTCTCGGCGATGACCTTGAGCTGCTTGGCCCGGTGATCGCGGACCTTGGTGCCGCCGTACCAGAGGTTCCAGCTCATCACGCGGAGCCGGTACGGCAGCAGGGCGCGCAGGGTCGAGGGCGTGACGCCCTCCAGGCTGGCCTCGACGGTCCGGCCGGGCGCCGCCTCGATGGGGGCGAGGGAGGGCACCGCGAGCACCGTGCAACCCGCCGCCTCGGCGGAGGCGACGCCGGTCTCGGTGTCCTCGACGGCCACGCAGTCCGCCGGGTCGACGCCGAGGGCGCGGCAGGCGGCGAGGTAGGGGTCGGGGGCGGGTTTGGTGCGGTCGGTGTCGTCGGCGGTGACGGAGACGGCGAAGCGGTGTGCGCCCAGGACATCTAGCACGGTGTCGGCCACGGACCGGGGGGAAGCGGTCACGAGGGCGGTCGGGACGTCCTCGCGGGCCAGCGCGTCGAGCAGTTCCAGCGCGCCGGGGCGGGGCACTACACCGGTGCGGACACGGTCCGCGAACTCGCGGTGGAGCGTGTCGGCGAGGTCCTCGGCGGAGGCGCCCGTGGCCGCGCCCAGCCAGGCGGCGGTGTGCTCGACCGGCCTGCCGAGCACGTCCGCCCGGTCCGCCTCGGTCAGCGTGCGCCCCGCGACCTCTTCCACCGCCTCCCACCACAGTCGTTCGGTGTCGACGAGCGTGCCGTCCATGTCGAACAGGACGGCGGCCAGCGAGGCGTCGGGGACGCGACGCGCGGGGCTTTCCACGGAGACCCTTTCCTTCTTCTGACGGTCCTTCTGACGGCCGGTCACTGGGCGGCGCGCCCCACCACCAGGACCTCCTGGTCCGGCAGGCCGACGGCCACCGGGGTACCGACGGGGAGTTCGCCCGCGCGCCGGGTGGGCACGTCGGCCTTGATCTCCACGCCGTCCGCCAGCCGTACCGTGACGCGGGTGGTGGCGCCCAGGAAGGCGGTGGCGACCACCCGTGCCCCGGCGGCCGGATCGGGCGCGACCTCCACGCCTTCCGGCCGCAGCACCACGTCGACGTCCGCGCCGGCGGCGACGCCCTCGCCGCTCGCGGGGAGCCTGCGCCCCAGCACCTCGACGGTGTCCGGCGCGCTCATGACCCCGGGGATCCGGCTGCTCGTCCCGACGAACTCGGCGACGAAGGCGGTGGCCGGGCGGGAGTACAGCTCGGTGGGCGTGGAGCACTGTTCGACCCGCCCGGCCCGCATCACGGCGACCCGGTCGGCCGTCGAGAGGGCCTCCTCCTGGTCGTGGGTGATGAACAGGGTGGTGATGCCGAGTTCCTGCTGGAGGCGTCGGATCTCCTCGCGGAGCGTGGTGCGGACCTTGGCGTCCAGCGCCGACAGCGGCTCGTCGAGGAGCAGCACCCGCGGGCGCAGGGCGAGCGCCCGGGCGAGCGCGACGCGCTGCTGCTGACCGCCGGAGAGCTGGTGCGGGAACTGCGCGCCCCTGTCCCCGAGTCCGACCAGATCCAGCAACTCGCCTGCCCGCGACCGCCGTTCGGCCGTGCCCACCTTCCGCATCCGCAGCCCGAAGGCCACGTTGTCGAGCGCGTTGAGATGCGGGAAGAGGCTGTACGACTGGAAGACCATCCCGGCGTCGCGCCGGTGCGCCGGGACCCCGGTGACGTCCTCCCCGTCGACCAGCACCGCGCCGGAGTCGGGCGTCTCGAACCCGGCGAGCATGCGCAGCGCGGTGGTCTTGCCGCAGCCGGACGGGCCGAGCAGGGCGAGGAGTTCGCCGGGCCGGACGGTCAGGTCGAGGCCGTCGAGCGCGACCGTCGCCCCGAACCTGCGGTGCAGGCCCCGGAATTCGACGGTGGCGGCACCGTCCCGGACGGTCCGGTCGTTCTCGGGGACTTCTGGGACGTTCTCGGGGACTGTGAGCGTCATGGCGTTGTCTTCCCTCGGGAGACGGTACGGGAGGAGGAGCGCCGGCCGCCGAGCGCGGCGAGGACCAGCAGCAGCACCCAGGTGACGAGCAGGCTGAGCACGGAGACGGCGACGGACATCTGGGCCTGCGAGCCGGAGATGTCGACGATCCACACCGCGAACGGCTGGAAGCCCAGCAGGTGGGCGACCGTGTACTCGCCGAGCACCAGGGCGAGGGTGAGGAAGGAGGCGTTGAGCAGCGCACCGCGCAGATTCGGCAGTACGGCCTTCAGCAGCGCCTGTGTCTGGTTGGCGCCGCAGCTGCGGGCGGCCTCGACGAGGGTGGGCACGTCGATCGCGCGGAGCCCGGCGTCCAGGGCGCGGTAGACGAAGGGCAGCGCCATCACGACGTACGCCAGGACGAGGACGAAGGGGAAGTCCGGGTTCTGGATGGCCACGAACGTCTCGAAGAACGGGGTGCGCGAGAAATGGTCGGGGCCCCACTTCAGGACCGTGACGATCCCGGCGACGAACGCGATGGGCGGCACGACCAGCGGCAGCGAGCAGACCACCTCGACGACCGGCCGCAGCCGGGGCGCGCCGAGCCTGAGGGCGACCATCGCGGGCACCATGAGGAGCAGCACCAACGCGATGGTGGCGGCGGCCAGTTCGAGGGCGAGCAGCAGGCTGGAGACGAAGCCGGTGGTGCCGACGATCTGGCTGTAGGCGTCGAAGGTGATCCGGTCGTTGACGTCGACCGAGAAGATCACGGACGCGCCCAGCGGGACGAGGAAGTACAGCGCGGCGAGGCCGAACACGGCCCACCGCCACAGGTTCAGGCGAGCCATCGCGCGCTCCGTCGTTGCAGGGGCAGGTAGACCGCCATCACCAGGCCCGCGACCAGCACCATGTCGAGGCTGAGGGCGAGCGCCACGTTCTCCTGTCCGACCAGGACGTTGCCGGAGATGGCGTCGGCGATCTGGAGGGTGACCAGCGGGACGGAGCTGCCGACCATGGCGGCGGCGGTCGCGTAGGCGGCGAAGGCGCTGCCGAAGAGCAGCACGAAACCGCCGAGCAACGACGGGGTGAGCACCGGCAGGGCCACGTGCCGCCAGTACTGGGCGCCGGTGGCGCCGTTGTTCTGGGCGGCCTCGCGCCACTGGACGCGCAGCCCCTCCAGGGCCGGGGTGATGGTGAGCACCATCAGTGGGATGAGGAAGTACAGGTAGACCAGGGTCAGGCCCCAGAAGCTGTACAGGTCCCAGCCCGCGTCCTTGAGGCCGAGGTGCTGGGTGAGGACGCCGGAGTTGCCGAGGGTGGCGACGAAGGCGAACGCGAGCGGTACGCCACCGAAGTTGGCCAGCACACCGGAGGCGGTCAGCACGGCCTCGCGCAGCGCCCGGAACCGCGAGGTCACCACGGCCTGCGCCAGGAACAGGCCGAGCACGGTCGCGAGGGCGGCGGAGAGGGCGGACAGCTTCACACTGCCGAGCAGGGCCGTCAGATAGGCGCCCTGCAGGGAGTCGGTCAGGTTGGCCACGGTGTACGAAGTGGTGCCCGTGGCCTGGTCCTTGGCCGTGAACGCGCCGTTCAGCATGGCCAGCGCGGGGACGCCGAAGGCGAGCGCGGTGAAGAGCAGCAGCGGGACGACGGCGAGCCAGCCCGGCGCACGGCGCCGCCGCCGCGAGGCAGCGACGGTCGCCGTGTCGACCCTCGGGAGGGTGGAGGTCATCCGGAGATCGCCTTCGCCCAGCCCTCGGCGATGACCGTCTTGGCCTTGTCCTGCTGGGCCTCGGTCGGGAACTTGGGCGTCCCGGAGACCTCGGGCAGCTTGGCCGCGGCCGCCTTGTCGAGGGTGCCGGCCTTCTCCATGGCGGTCATCAGGGCCGGGCGGGCGTACCCCTTGAGCCACAGGTTCTGGCCCTCGGTGCTGTACAGGTACTCCTGCCACAGACGAGCGGCCGCCGGGTGCGGGGCGTCCTTGTTGACGGCCTGGGAGTAGTACTGCGAGAACTGGCCGTCGCTCGGCACCGACACCTTCCAGTCGACGCCCTTGGACTTGAACTCGTCGGCGTACCCGGCGTTCAGGTAGTCCCAGTCGATGCTGATCGGCGTCTCGCCCTTCTCGACGGTCGCCGGGGTCGACTCGACGGGCGTGTAATTGCCGTTGGCCTTCAGCTTCTTGAAGAAGTCGAGGCCGGGCTGGATGTCGTCGAAGGAGCCGCCGCTCGCCAGCGCGGCCGCGTAGACACCGCCGAAGGCCGAACCGGACTTGGTGGGGTTGCCGTTGAGGGCGACCTGACCCTTGTACTGCGGCTTGAGCAGGTCGGCGAAGGTGGTGGGGCAGGTCTTGACCCGCTTCGCGTCGCAGCCGATGGAGATGTAGCCGCCGTAGTCGTTGTACCAGCGGGCCTGCGCGTCCTTCTGGCCCTCGGGGATGTCGGCGTACGACTGGACCTTGTACGGCGCGAGCAGCCCCTGCTGGGCGGCGCTCAGCGCGAACGAGCTGCCGAGGTCGAGGACGTCGGGGGCACGGTCCTGGCCCTTGCGCGAGGTCACGGCGTTGATCTCGTCCTGGCTGGAGCCGTCGGGGTTCTCGACGGAGATCTTGATGCCGTACTTCTTCTGGAAACCGTCGATCAGGGCGCCGTAGTTGGCCCAGTCGCGGGGCAGCGCGATGGCGTTGAGCTTGCCCTCCTTCTTGGCCGCCTTCACCAGGGCGTCCAGGCCGCCGAAGTCGGCGGCGGAGGTGGCGGTGGCGGCGCTCTTGCCGTCCGCGGTGGTCGAGGAGGACTCGGGGGCGGCGCCACAGGCGCTCAGGGCGAGGGTGGCGAGGACACCGAGGGCGGCGGTTCTCGGCAGGGACACGGTCACGGCTTCTCCAGGGGACGCGCGAGGGTGCAGGAGAGGGGGGTGCTTGTCTGAAAACTTGTCTGAACAAGTTGGCCTCAGTAATGCTGCCGCTGGTGTCGTGTTCGTAAACTCTGGCGAAACACCGGCCCCGAATTCCCGCACAATCCGGGACTCCTCGGAACCCCGCCAGATGTCGACTACCCTGGTCACGCTGTGCACTGCTGTCGACTCAGAGGGGAAGCATGCCGGCGCGACACGAGGAGATCGCCGACGAGCTGCGCCGGGCGATCGACCGCGAGGAGTACACCGTGGGCAGTCTGCTGCCCGCCGAGACGGAGCTCGCGGCGCACTACGGCGTCTCCCGCGGCACGGTCCGCCAGGCGGTCGCCGCGCTGACCGCCGAGGGCCTGATCGGCTCCCGCCAGGGCGCCCGCCGCGTGGTCCTCGCGAGCCGCCGCAGCCAGAGCTTCGCCGAACTGCGGAGCTTCGCGCAGTGGGCGCGGGCGATGGGGCGGGTGGCGACGGGGCGGGTGGTCTCGCAGGAGTACCGGGTGGCGACGAAGGAGGATGCGGTACGGCTCCAACTGGCGGCCGGTACGCGGGTGTTGCACGTCCTGCGGGTACGCGGCCTCGACGGCGAACCGGTGTTGCTGGAGCGCACGGTGTACGCGGACTGGATCTCCCCCACGGTCTCGGCGATCGAACCGGACTGCCCCTCGGTCACCCAACGCCTCTACGACGACACGGGGTTGGTCTTCGCCTACGGCGAGCACGTCATCGACGCGGTGGCGGCGAGCGCGCGCGACGCGGACCTGCTGTCCGTGCGCCGGACGAGTCCGCTGTTGCGGGTCCGCCGCGTGACCACGACCCGCGAGGGCCGCCCGGTGGAGTGGTCCGACGACCGCTACCGCTCGGACGCGGTGAGCTTCAGCGTCCACAACTCGATAGACAACAACGCGCTGGCGAGGAAGACGGCGGAGTAGAGGGCTGGGAGTCCGAGGAGGACGTGTACTGGGGTCCCGAGAAGGTGTGGCTGGACGACCAGCGCTACAC